>JAQGLD010000178.1 GCA_028293055.1 Alphaproteobacteria bacterium | reverse complement strand
TGGAAGAACGCACTCGCCCTCGCCCGGGCCCGCGCTGCCGACGCAAGGAAGCCACGCCGCAATTTCTGGGGCGAGCCGGTCGGCTTGGGCTATCGCGGCTGAAACCTGGCGCTTGAGCCTGCCGCGACCTCCAGTCGCCGGCCAATTTCAGCTGACCAGAAGCTGCTTCAAACGATCGGCTGGACCCAGGGTGTGCCGGAGGCATCGACCCGCAGGCGCCCCGAGGTGGCGCCCAGGATCAGGGCAATCAAGCTCAGCATTTCATATCTCCGACGGTGCGTGCCGGAAATGGTGCGGTGCAGCATATGACGCAAATGAAAGCCGGCCGGATTGCAGGTGCAATTTCTGCATCGGGGGTCAGGCGCGGTTTGGCGGGCGCGATCCTGGAGCGAGATCGACTTTGATTGCGCCAAAGTCTGGGCTCGCGGCCGTTGAGATGCCGCATATCCGAATCGTCAGTCCATACCGACGACTTGAAATGCCCTAGGACTGGTGGGCGAGCGCTCCGTCGACCGCCTCGCGCAGCTCCTCGAGCAGGAACGGCTTGCCGAGCAGGGGGATCTCGCCGCTTCCGGTGCGCAGCATGCCGGTGCCGGCATAGCCGCTGATCAGCAGCAGTGCCTGGCCGGGCCGCTTGCGCCGGATCTCCTGCGCGGTCGCAGGGCCGCTCATCCCGGGCATCGCATAATCGAGGATGACCAGGTCGAAGCCGCGCTCGGCGACGCGCTCGAGCGCGCTGGGACCGTCGCTTGCTTCGGAAACCTCGAAGCCGAGCTCGCTCATGTTCCGCCACAGCATGTCACGGACCAGCTCGTCATCGTCCACGATCAATACGCTGCGCGCCATAACATCCTTCATATCGCCCGCGGGAGGCTCCCGCCTCGCCGTCCATGGACCGGGGTTTCTTTAGGCCCGGTGAAGGCCGTTGCCGAGTGGCTTTCGGAGTTTCCGCTTCTCGCGGCCACCTGTGCATCGCAGGGGGCCGACCCAGGCCTCGACGCACCAGCGACGAGGGGCATGAAGCCGGTGGCCCGTGGGGCGGCCGGGGCCGCCCCACGGAGACGGCTCAACGCGCGGCCTTGCTTCCGGCATGGGTCTGCTGGCGCTCAGCTGCGGTGAGCACGCCATTATGATCGGCGTCGCCGCGGTCGAAACGGGCCAGCGCCTTGGCTTCGGCCTGCGCCTTGGTGGTTCCGTCCGGACCGATGAAGTTGCCGGCGTGGCGGCCGCGACGGCCCGGCGCTCCGGCATGGCCGTGCCCGGTCGCCGCATCGCCGTTCGCCTCGGCCGCCTGCATCTCTGCGAGGGTGACGGAGCCGTTGCCGTCCGCGTCCAGCCGCTTGAAACGAGCCTCGATAGAGGCTGCACGGTCGGAGGCGTCGATCTTGCCGTTGTGATTGGCATCGAGCCGGTCGAAGCGGGCATCGACCTGCGCGGTCAGTTCGGCGCGGCTGATATCGGCATGACGGCCTGGCCCGGTGCTCGGCGCCGCCCCAGCGACTCCGGCGGCGAGCAGGGTCAGGGCGGTGAGGCCGGCGGCGATCAGTTTTTCCTTCATTTCGATTCCTTTCGAGATCGGGCGCGGGTCGGCGCCACTCGTCCCCGATCGACCCTCGCTGTCGCGCGAGTTTGTCGGCGCGCGCGAGAATTGTCGCAAAATGTCGCGATCCTCCCCGCTGCAGGGCAGGCCCACGGTTCTGGCTGGCCGATGCTCCGCCCGAAAGCCGCTCCGCTCGCCTCAGCGATGATTGGACGAAGCTTCGCCACTCGCTATCCTGTGCCCACCGAGTCACGGAGTAAGATGATGGATCGAGGAGAGGAAAGGCGGCTGCACGACCAGGTCGGGTTCGTGGGCCTGCGCGCTCAGGCGACTGCTGTCGGGTTCATCCAGCTCTGCACCGAATTGTGCCGCGCCGGCGTGCTCGAGCAGGCGGCGATGGGCCGGATCAAGGAAGCGATCGCCAAGGAGCTTGCCTTGTCGAAGCCGCGATCCGCCTATCAGTCGGAATTTCAGACCTCGATGCGGCGTCTCGACGATCTGTTCGCCGGCCGCACCGAAATACTGCGCGACCCCGAGGAGACGGTCGCCTCCGCGATCTGATGGTCGACGCGACGATCTGACCGCAACGGGCAGTCTCAGCGTGCTGGATCGTGAGCCGGCACGGCGGAGTCCAGATAGGAAATCTCGTCGGCGATAGCCTGCGCGTTCCAGCCCTGGCTGTCGAAGGTGAAGCGCTGATGGTCGCCGCGGCGAAACGCGCTGCCGTCCCAGGCGACGACCTGCAGCTCGACATCGTCGTTGCGGTGGGCATGGACCCAGTTGAAGCTCTGCAGCTCGCTGTTGCGAAGCCGGGTCGAGGTTGCGGTCCCGGCCTGCATGACCAAGGCGGGCCCGGAATCGTGGACCATCTTGCGCGCCGATTCGGCATAGGTGCGGTGGAAATGGCCGGCCAAGGCGAGGTGCACCCCGGCCTTGCAGACCGCCCTGACCGCGTCGCGATGGCGTCCGACGGCCTCGCTGAGCTCGCCGCCCTCGCCGATCGGCATCGCATAGAGAGGGTGGTGGGTTACCAGGATGCGGGTCTTCTGGCTCGCCACCTTGTCGAACCTTTCCTGCATCATGGCGATCTGCTCGTGATTGATGCGGCCCGACTTGAAGGTCAGCGATCGGGCAGTGTTGAGTCCGAGGACCGCGACTTCGTCATTCTCGAACCACGGGCACAGATCGCTGCTGATGTAGCGCCGGTAGCGGTCGAGCGGCGCTGCGAAGCGCCGGACCACGTCGTAGAGCGGCACGTCGTGATTTCCGGGCACGACCAGCAGCCTGAGGCCAAGCGCCTTCAGCCGGTCGAGATAGGCCGATGCCTCGCGAAACTGCTCGACCCGGGCCCGCTGAGTGAAGTCGCCGCTGATGATGACGAGGTCGGGCTGGCGCTCTTCGAGCCAGGCTTCGGTCGCGGCGACGATCCCGAGGTCGTTGCAGCCGAAATGGATGTCCGAGAGGTGGGCGATGCGGGTCATCGCCGGTGAACGAGCCGTGGCCCCGCTGGTTCAACCGCGCATCGTGGTTCAGGAAAGCGGGAAACAAGTGTGGGCGTCGCGCAAGGACGCGCAGGCCCGCGGCCGTGCCTCAGGCGATCTTGTCGGCGTAGAGCAGACGCCCCGGACCGAGCCGCTCGAGTGTCTGCTGGAGGCTGTTATAGGACAAGGCGAAGCAGCCCTCGCTGCGGCCGAGCTTTCCGTAGGTCGTGACCTGGTCGGGTTCGGCGTACCATGCGCTGTGGACGACGATCGCCCGCGCCTCGGCATTGCTGTTGCTGTAGTCCAGCCCGGAGAGGCGCAGCGAGCGGCCATATTTTCCGGGATAATAATCGCCGGTGAGATAGGCGCCGGACGACGAGGCCTCGGAGCCAATGCTGTTCGAGAAGCGCTCGACATAGCCGCTATGGTCGGGATCGGAGCCGCGGCCGTGGGCGACGAGATGGGCGCTGACCTGGCCGGTGCGGGTGTCGAACAGGAAGAAGCGTGGATCGCGCGAGGCACGGCTGAAATCGACGATACCGACCGTGTCGGTGTGAGCGAGCTGCGGGCGGTGCTGGTCGAAGGCTGCGCGGGCGCGGGCCAGCAGCCGGGGATCGATCGCCGAATCGACGACGACGCGGGGCTGGGTATAATTGACCGGAGGCGGAGTCACTGCGGACGGCACCGGCGGGGCCGGCTTGTCGTTCAGCGACGCGACGATCTCGGCCAGAGTCGACGCCTTGGATGTGGTGGCGAGCAAACCGGCGCATACACCAGCGCCAAGCAACTGCCTGCGTGTCGTGATCAATCTAGGACCCCTCACTCTCGCCTCACAAGATATGCCGTTTGTCCTTCTGTTCCAGTGCCCTGGGGTCGGCTCACCGCGTCCCGTGCGCACTTCGCCGCTAAATATCGCCTGCAAAGCTTTCATTTCCCTTGCGTCTCGCCCGACATGCTTCGTTTCGCCCCGGGAAGGAACCGGACCGGCGCAGGGCGCGTCTTTCCCGCATGGAAACCTTCGCACGACTCGCAGTGAAGCCCGGTCTGAAGCCGATGGAAGCGAAGCTGGTCGACGCCCTGCCGACCGACGAGGGCTGGCAGTTCGAGCCCAAATGGGACGGATTTCGCTGCCTGATCTTTCGCGACGGCGCTTCGGTCGCGCTCCAGTCCAAGTCCGGCAAGCCGCTCGGCCGCTATTTTCCGGAGGTCGAGGCCGCGGTGCTGGCGCTTGCGGCCGACCGCTTCGTCCTCGACGGAGAGCTGATCATCCCGGTCGGCGGAATCCTCTCTTTCGAAGCGCTGCAGATGCGCCTTCATCCGGCCGAGAGCCGGGTGCGCAGGCTCGCGGCCGAGACTCCGGCCAGGCTGATGCTGTTCGACTGCCTGGAGACTGCCTCCGGAGGCAAGATCGGCGAGCCGCTGGCGCAGCGGCGAACCGCGCTCGAGGCGCTCCACGCCAAGGAAAGGCCGCCTTCGATCGACCTTTCGCCCTTCACTGCGGACATTTCGACCGCGCGCTCGTGGCTGGAGCTGGCGGGCGGAGCGCTCGACGGAGTCGTCGCCAAGCGGCGCGACGGAGTCTATCTGGCGGGCGAGCGCGCGATGCTCAAGATCAAGCAATTGCGCACCGCGGACTGCGTCGTGGGCGGCTTCAGGTATGGGACCGGCAGCAAGGAAGTCGGATCCCTGCTGCTCGGGCTCTATAACGCGGCGGGCAAGCTCGACCATGTCGGCTTCACCTCCGCAATCGCAGCCGAGGACAAGGCCGCACTGACCGGCAAGCTCGAGGCCCTGGCCGGCGGGCCCGGTTTCACCGGCGACGCACCCGGCGGCCCGAGCCGCTGGTCGACCGAGCGAAGCGGCGAATGGCAGCCGCTCCGCCACGAGCTGGTCGCCGAGGTGCGCTACGACCAGGTCACCGGCAAGCGCTTCCGCCACGGCACCAAATTCCTGCGCTGGAGGCCGGACAAGGCCCCCGAGCAGTGCCGCTTCGACCAGCTCCAGCACGAAGCCCCGCCGGCGGAACTGGTCTCGGAGCTCGAGCGCGCAAAATGACCCTCGCCCTCCGCCCCCGCCTGACCGCCCGACCGGTCGCACCCGCCCCCTCACAGGCCCACTGAATCGGACAAGAGCTCATGAGCGAAGAGATTTTCATCGCAGGGGTCCGGCTGACCAGCCCGGACAAGATCCTCTATCCCGAGCAGGGGATCACCAAGAGCGAGCTCGCCGATTATTATACCAAGGTCGCCGATCGGATGCTGCCGCATGTCGCTCGGCGGCCGGTGACGATGGTGCGCTGCCCGGCCGGGAGCGAGACCAAATGCTTCTACCAGCGCCACGCCGGATCGGGCGTTCCCGAGCAGCTCCACCAGATCCTCATTCCGGGTTTCGACGATCCCTATCTCTATATCGAAGACGTCGCCGGCCTGGTCGCGATGGTCCAGATGGGGGTGCTGGAGATCCACCCATGGGGGGTGACGATCGCCAACCTCACCAAGGCAGACCGGATCGTCTTCGATCTCGATCCCGACGAGAGCCTCGGCTTTGCCGACGTGATCGCCGCGGCGCGCGAGGTGCGCGAGCGGCTTGAGGCGCTCGGCCTAGAAAGCTTCGTCAAGACCACCGGCGGCAAGGGTCTCCATGTTGTCGTTCCGGTCGATCCGACCGCCGAGTGGAGCGAGGTGAAGAGTTTCGCCAAGGGCGTCTCGGCGCAGATGGCGACCGACGCCCCGGAAAGATATCTGACCAAGAATTCCAAGGCCGAAAGGTTCGGGCGGATATTCATCGACTATCTGCGCAACGACCCGACCTCGACCGCGGTCGCGCCTTATTCGACCCGCTCGCGCCCGGGTGCGCCGGTGGCGACGCCTTTGCGCTGGGAGGAGCTTGGTCCGGGCCTCGACCCCAAGGCATTCGACATCCGTACCGTGCCCGGCCGGATCGCGCGCCAGCGTTCGGACCCGTGGGATGCGATGCTCGAGCTCCGCCAGACCCTCCCGGACTTGCCGCGCGGCTGAGGCGCCTTATCTCCTGACAAAGCTTATAAGGAGGAAGATATGGCGCAGGAACAGGCGATACTGGCCGGCGGGTGCTTCTGGTGCACCGAAGCGGTGTTCAAGGATGTGATCGGAGTCTCCTCGGTCGAGAGCGGCTATATAGGCGGGCATATCGCCAATCCGACCTACAAGCAGGTCTGCGGCGGCGATACCGGCCATGCCGAGGCGATAAGGGTAACGTTCGATCCGGACGTGGTTCGCTATGGCGACATACTCGACATCTTCTTCGCGACCCACGATCCGACCCAGCTCAATCGCCAGGGCAACGATATCGGCACCCAATATCGCTCCGCGATCTTCCCTGCGGACGCGGCGCAGGAGGCCGAGGCGCGCGAGGCGATCGCTCGAAATGCCGGCGGCTGGCCGGGGACGATCGTGACCACGATCGAGCCGCTGTCGCACTGGTATCCGGCCGAGGATTATCATCAGGATTATTGGGAAGGCGAAGGGCGGAGCAATCCCTACTGCATCGCCGTGATCCCGCCCAAGCTCCAGAAGCTGCGCAAGAGCTTCGCCGACCGCGCGAAAGCTGCTGGCGCTTCAGCCTGAAACGCCCGGCGATCCGGTTCGACCGACGACGAAAATCCAGGAAGCGCAGCGAATCGCCATCCCGCGCATCCCACTGGCGATAGTGGGTAATATCCCGCGGCCGGGCCTTAAGTTGCTCTTAAGTCGGCGGGCGTAGAGCCGGATCGGGCGCAGTATTGGACTGCGCATCGAGGTGAAAACATGGCAGTCGCAGGCGCGACGCGATTGCCGCTGCTGCGCGCAGTCGGGGATTGGCTGACGGAGCGGGCTCGGGATCCCGAGCTTCGCGACGAGATGATCGCAAGCCTGATCCAGCGCCGCCCCTCGGTCTTCATCTCCTCCGTGGCGATCATGGCGATGAGCGTGGCCGCGGCCTTTGCGATCGGCGCGCCCTGGACCCTGGCCTGGCTGACGGCCGATCTGGTCCTGCTCGCCGGCCGGCTCCATCTCTCGTTCCGCTACGATCGCGGCGGCCAAGCTCCGTCGGAAGGGCGCGGCGCCGTCGTCATGCTCACCTACCTCATCCTCATCATCTTCGGCGCCGGTTGCTCGGCGCTGATCGCGACCGGCCCGATTCTGTTGTTCGCGATGGCGATGATCTCGATGATGGGCGTGTTCGTAGGCCTGGTGTCGCGCTGGGCCGCCTTCCCGCGCCTGGCCCTGCTTGCGATCGGCCTGGTCGCGGCGATGGTCGGAGGCGGGCTGGGCGTGCGGACCGGCGGCGGATTGCCCTTCGCCCTGTTCCAGTTCCTGCTCATCCTCGGCACGACCGGCGCCCAGACGCTGCAGAATCACAATACCCTCCTGCGCATGCTACGTGCCGAGCGCCGCAACTGGCTGATGGCGCGCAGCGACAGTCTGACCGGACTCGGCAATCGGGTGAGCCTGGTCGAGGCGATCGAGAGCATCTGCGCGAAGCTCCACGCAGATCCGACCGACCCGGCGCGCCATTTCGCCTTATTCTATCTCGATCTCGACGGCTTCAAGGCGATCAACGACAATTTCGGCCATGAGGCCGGCGACCGCCTGCTCGAGTCCATCGCTGCCGTGCTGACCGGACTGGTCACGCCGCGCGGCACTGCCTTCAGGGCCGGCGGGGACGAATTCGTCATCCTCGCGGAGGGCGGCCTCGCGGCCGCCGCGAAACTCGCCGGCCGGATCATCGCCGCAATTCCAGCCTGCCAGGCCGAAGCCAGCCGACGCCGGGTGACCGCCAGCATCGGGATCACGATCGCCAGCGCCGACCGCGCCGACCCCCGGATATTGCTCGCCGAAGCCGACGCCGCGCTCTATTTCGCCAAGGGCCGCGGCAAGTCGTGCTGGCATCTCCATGGCAGCGAGCCGACACCGCTGGCGCGCGCGGGCTAAACGCAATCCTGGGATTGAAGCTGCGAGCTCAGAGCCCTGCAGCTGTGATCGCCGCCACCGCATTTTCGAACCGAGCCTCGCCTTCGCCGCCGACCCGCGCCCAGCGCACTCCGTGCCGCTCGAGCTCGGCCTGCGACAGGGCCTGGAATCGCTCGCGTTCCTCGGTTCCGCCGAAGAAGCGGGTGCCGTCGTCCTGCCAGGGCAGGTCGATGTCGAGCAGCAGGTAGAAGTCGGCGGTCGAGTCCCAGGCATCGAACCAGGGATCGCGCCGGCCGAACAGCATGTCGGCCCACACCGCGGTCATCAGCGGATCGGTGTCGAGGATGAGCCGGCGATCGGCCCGGGCCAGGGCCTCGCGGATCATCCTGTCATGGATTCGCGCGATCGAGACGAGATCGTCCATGCTGAGATCGGTGCCATAGGTCTCGCACCAGATTCGGCCATATTCCGGGACGCTCTCGGCCCCGAAATGCGCTGCGAGCCGTCCGGCAAGGACGGTCTTGCCGCTGCTCTCCGCGCCGTGGAGGCAGATGGTTCGCGC
>JAQGLD010000099.1 GCA_028293055.1 Alphaproteobacteria bacterium | reverse complement strand
CGGGTTTTCGATCAGCCGCTCGCTCCGCGCGAAGCCGATCGCGAAATCCTCGAGATCGGCGGGCGTGGCCATCATCACCGCATAGCCGATGCCGCAGAAGCTGATCGCGATGGGCATCTCGACCGGGACATTCCGGTGTCCCGCCTCGTTGCTGCCGTCGGCCGCGATTCGACCGACAGGGACCCGCGCGGAAAGTGGAAAATCGTGCATACGGATATCCGCAAAAGGTCGTCGCCGAGTGCGACGGATAAGCTTGTGGCCCGGTCATGGCGAGCCGTTCGACTCCAGCCGTTTCGAAGGCCGGGACTGGCGTAGCGCGCTGTCCGCTGTAAGGCCGTCCGATGCGCCTCTATTTCGATCCTCGTCAGCTCCTCCACGCACCCGCGGTCGAACTGCACAACGGCAGTTTCTGCGCCTACGCCGAGACTCCGCAGCGGGTGGAATCGATCCTGCGCGCGATCGGTCCAACGGATCTGCCCGGCGATTTCGGAGAAGGTCCGATCCTTGCCGTCCACGATTCCGATTATGTGGCCTTCCTCAAATCGGCGCACGCGCGGTGGCAACAGGCCGGCCGTCCGGGCGATGCGATCCCCTATGTCTGGCCGGTCGTCCATCGCCGACAGATCGCGCTCAGTCGGATCGACGCGCTGCTCGGTCGCTACAGCTTCGATGCGACCACGCCGATTGCGGAGCGGACCTGGGATGCTCTCTACGCCAACGCCCAGACCGCGGTTGCTGCGGCGCAGACCGTGCTCGACGGAGAGAGCGCCGCCTTCGCGCTTTGCCGCCCGCCGGGCCATCATTGCGGCCGCGATTATTATGGCGGTTACTGTCACCTCAATGTCGCAGCGATCGCTGCCCAGCGCGCCCGCGATCGGGGCGTGGAGCGAGTGGCGATCCTCGACATCGATTATCATCACGGCAATGGCACCCAGGACATCTTCTGGGAACGCGGCGACGTCTTCTACGCCTCGCTCCACGCCGATCCAGCGAGCGATTATCCCTTTTACTGGGGCCATGCCGACGAGGCCGGGGTAGGCCAGGGAGCCGGGGCAAACCTCAACCTCCCCCTACCCCAAGGGACGAGCGTCGACGCGTTTCGAGCGGCCCAGGCGGACGCACTGGAATCGATCGCCCGCTTTGCGCCCGGGCTGCTCGTAATCAGCTTCGGAGCCGATACGTGGGAAGGCGATCCGATCTCCCACTTCAAGCTTTCGACATCCGATTATGCGCTGCTCGCTGCCGACATCGCCGCCTGCGGCTGGCCGACGGTGATCGTGATGGAAGGCGGCTATGCGGTCGACGCGTTGGGCGAGAATGTCGCTGCCTTCCTCAGCGGGTTCTGAAACCCAACTCTTCGCCCTCGAAAAGATCTATTCTCAGCTCGCCCGACGGGGCGCGTCATCACCTCGGCTTCGAGCAATGGCGCCTGTCGATCGACGACGCGCCTCCACCGCAACCGCGCCGCGACCTCGCTTTGGGCCGCAGCTGAGCGCGATGAGCGATGCCGGCAGGCAAGCCCGATCCGAGCTCGCCTGCGACTGCCGGAATCAGGCATAAGCGCGTGAACGAGCGCGATCCTGATCGTCATCGGCTTCGTTGAAGGCGGGCCCGGCGGGCATCTGCGAGCCGGTCGCAGCGAACCGCGCCGCCATTGCCATCCGGTCGAACAGGCTCGGGCCGCGGCGGGCAAGCTCTGCGGTCAGCCGGCGCTCGGCCTCGGCGGCGGCCATGTCCTCCCGGGTCGGCGGAATCAGCTTCAGCGCCGGACGGTCCGTCTGCAACTGGCCCTGGAGCGCGGGCTGGGGCGGATGAACGCGCGGAGCCGGGGCAGGCTGGAACGCGGGTGAAGCGGGCTCCGCAGTCGACACTCGCTCGGCCGCAGCAAGCTCGCGAACCGGGACAGGCTGTGCCGAACGGACCGGCATCAGCGGCATGGCGGTGAGCGATGACGCGGCGGCCACGATCGGCAGCGGCGCCGGCGACCTCACCCCCTCGTCCATGTCGAGCCCGGTGGCGACGATCGACACGCGAATGCGGCCGTTGAGCTCTGGGTTGAACGATGAGCCCCAGATGATGTCGGCGTCAGGATCGACCAGTTCCTTGATGTAGCTCGCCGCTTCGTCGACTTCGAGCAGACCGAGATCGTCGCCGCCGCTGATCGAGATGATCAGCCCGCGTGCGCCCTTGATGGCTTCGTCGACGAGGGGATTGGCCACCGCGGCCTCAGCCGCCCGAATGGCCCGATCGTCGCCGCCAGCCTCGCCGGTACCCATCATTGCACGGCCCATGTCGCGCATCACAGTCCGTATGTCGGCAAAATCGAGATTGATAAGACCCGGCATCACCATCAGGTCGGTGATCCCGCGAACGCCCTGCTGAAGGATCTCGTCGGCAAGATCGAATGCCTCGCGAAAGGTCGTGGCAGGACTGGCGATCCGGAACAGATTCTGGTTCGGAACGACGATCAGGGTATCGACATGCTGCTGAAGCACTTCCAACCCGGCTTGGGCGGCTCTGCCGCGCCGGCTACCTTCGAAGCCGAACGGCTTGGTGACCACTCCGACGGTGAGAATACCCCTGGCGCGCGCAGCCCGGGCAATCACCGGAGCGGCGCCGGTGCCGGTTCCGCCACCCAGCCCCGCGGCGATGAAGACCATGTGGGCGCCTTCGAGCATGCGATCGATCTCGGCGAGTGATTCCTCGGCGGCGAGGCGGCCCGTTTCAGCCGAAGACCCCGCGCCGAGACCTTCCGTCGTCCGGCGGCCAAGCTGCAATATATAGTCGACAGGCGACGCCCGCAGCGCCTGCGCATCGGTATTGGCGACCACGAAATCGACGCCGCGTACGTCGTTGCGGATCATGTTCGCCACCGCGTTGCCGCCCGCTCCGCCGACGCCGATGATGCGGATATGCGGCCGGAGTTCTTCCATCGCTGCATCCATTTCGATCATGGTTAATCCTTCTGGTTAAGATCGTCGAATCGAACTATCCAGGCCACATATCGGGATTCAAGATCGCCTTGCGATTGCGTAATTTTACTTGATAGCAATCAGTTGCGTAGAACTACGACCGCCCAGGTAGTATTACGGTTTCGTAGTTTTACTCTGTCGCCTCGCACCGGATTCAGCATTAGCGGAAATGGTTAACGGCCCCTGTGGTAATGGGCCGAGGGGCGTAATCATGGTCGAGCAATTCTTCACGGGTAATGCTGTATGCTCAGTATCGGACGGTGGCAGGCTTATCGTGCCACCGTTTGCCGCGAAGGCGCTGGGACATTATTCCGCCCCGCTTTCCCTTTTCGTCGGCTGCCATGAAAGCGATCCATGCCTGGTCGCTTATGGCAAGTCGTTCCAGCCGATCCTGTATGCCGACCTGGAACGGCGACGGGTGATCGAAGAAGCGGCGGCGCCGGCTGTGCACCACGACCGGGCAAGGCGCATCTTCGGCTATGTCGAGGAAGCCATCGTAAAATCCGATCGCAGTGTCGGACTGCCGCCGATCATGCGCCGCCGCGCCGGAATCGGCCGCCTCGCCCTTTGTGTCGGGATCGGTGGCACCTTCGAAATCTGGGACGCCGAACTCGCCCTCCACGAAGGCGGCTCGGATCTTCGCGAGCTGGCGGCCTGGCATCTCGAACTCAATCAAGCAGCATAGGAGACTATCGATGGCACATTCTTGCGCGCCCGGACACCATGTCGCTTCGACACCCGTGATACGCAATCAGGGTTTCGACTTCGCCAAATGTCGCGATTGCAGCCGCGACCTGATCCGATCGAACCGTTCGTGGAAATCGGTGCCATCGGGTTTCCGGGTAGTCTGGCGCGGGCCGGATCGGCCACTGACCGAGGATCCGATGCAGCTCCTCCTCAACCTGCCGCCGGTCGGGCGTGACCTGATGCCGGCAAACGCGACCACCCGTTCGGTTTCGGGCACCCTGATGCTGCTCCGACTCGCCGTCGACGGCCTGCGCTATTTCGCCTGGGGAGCATTCGACAGGATGCGTCAAAACCGGACTCGCGATCGGCCCGGCGCGCGCGGAAGCGTTGTCCTGAGGCTTCCCTCCCTCTGACCCAGCCGCGAGGGGCGCGACGCACCCGGGCCTGCCGCGCTATCACCGCGATGTAACTGTAATCCCTGCCTTAGCGAACAGCATTAGGGTGCGCGCAGGTGGAAAGTCACTGGCGCCATGACGTCGGCCAGCGAAATATCGTAACTAGGTAGTCACCGGATTCTTGGAGCAATCTGTACCACTTTGGAACAACCAAAATGGAAGTTAGCAACGATTGGTGGTTCATCGAACATAAGTAGGAATTCGTGATGAACATGTGCTACGACATGGTTTGTAGGGGGGAAGATTGGCGGCGATACATGCCCGGCTCGAATTTGATTGTTGTTGTTGATGACGACGAATCAGTCAGGCTGTCGACTGCCCTGCTCCTCGAACAGACCGGCCATCCGGTCCTGACCTTCGCCAGCGGCGACGAATTGCTCGCAACCCAGTTGCCGAGCCAGGTCGGCTGCGTGCTGCTCGATATGAGGATGCCCGGTTCGAACGGACTCGAAACGATGCGCGCCCTTCGCCAGCGCCGCTCTTCGCTCAACGTCGTCGTCCTTACCGGTCACGGAGACATCGAGCTTGCAGTGGAAGCGATGAAGCTCGGCGCCGCGGATTTTTTGCAAAAACCGTACAGCCCCGCACGGCTCATCGAAGCGATCACGAACTGCTCCCGCAAGTCGTCCTCGGCGGCCGACCGGGACATGGTGGCGAGAGAAGCGCGGCAAAAGGTCGCCTTGCTTTCCGAGCGCCAGCGCGCGGTGCTTCGCGGCATCCTGAGGGGAAAGCAGAGCAAGATCATCGCGCACGAGCTCGAATTGAGTCCGCGCACGGTCGAAACCTATCGTGCGCAATTGCTCAGCAAGCTCGGCGTGCGAGCCACTGCCGACGCGGTACGTATCGCCCTGGCCGCCGGACTCGACGATATCTGAACCTGACTCGGATCGGACCGGACGGCGGATTCCAGCCATTTTTCCTTCTCCCCGATGCGGCGAGGAACGCTGAGCCTTGCAAGCCGTTCGGAGGCGTTCACCGAGCAGGGGAACGAATGGCCGCCTTATCCAAAGCCGTCGAGCAACCGGCCGCTGCTCCCCTGCAGATCGGCGAAGCCGCAGCGGTCCTGCTCGAAGCGCTCGACCGGAATGATCTCGTCTTCCTGGCCAGCGACGAAAATCGCGCCGCCGACATCGCCGCTGCGGTGACAGCCGGGGCGCCCGATGCGCTCGTCCTGATGGCCCCGGGCAGCGACGCCCTGCCCGGCGATTCGGCGCCACCCTCCCCCGCCAATGTCGGTCTGCGCGCCTCCGCGCTCAGGCGGGTGCGGGCCGAGCTGGCCCTGTCCGAACGGCGCCGGATCGCGCTGATCAGCACCGGTGAGGCGGCCGCGCGCCTCTACCCGGCGCCGGCCGCTTTCGACGCGGCACCCCCGGTCATCAGGGTTGGAGACAAGATCGATCTGACCGATCTTGCCGGCCGCCTGCAGGCGATCGGCTATGTACCCGACGATCGGGTCGACGAGCCCGGCGAAATTGCCGAGCGCGGGCAGGTTATCGACATTTTCCC
>JAQGLD010000063.1 GCA_028293055.1 Alphaproteobacteria bacterium | reverse complement strand
TTGAGGAAGGTGCTGACCCGGTTGTCGCTCCAGCGCGGGCCGCCATAAGGCATGAAACCCGCTTGCGTCTGGAGATAGATGTTGGTGGCGTGGCCCTTGACCGCGTCGTACGAGCTCAGGTCGATGCAGCGCGGCTTCATGCAGGCGACATCCTGCGGACGGAAGAAATAGCGGACATAGCCGAGCCAGGTGGGATGCTCGACAAGTGGATCGTTCGCCCCGCTCGCGGGCGGTGCTCCGCCGCCGGCGCCACCAACCCCTGTGCCATCACCCCCTGTGCCGCCACCGCCGGTCGATCCGCCGCCCGCCGTTCCGGACCCGCTTCCGGCTGCGTCGTGGTGGCTGGTTCTCGGCGACCGCGGATAGCCGGTGTCCATCCAGTTTTTGAAGGTCTGGACCCGGTTGGCGCTCCAGGCCGGGCCGCCAAGCGGCATGTTTCCGCTGCTGGTCTGTTCGTAAATGGCGGGTGCGTTCGCCTTGACGCCGTCATAGCTCGAAAGGTCGATCCCCTGGCCCTTCATGCACGCAATGTCGCCGGCATCGAAAAAGGCCTGGATGTTTCCGGTCCAGGTCGGGTTGGAGACGATCGAATCGCTGTCGCTGTTGTCGGTCATGATGCCCCTCTTCCGCCGGCGTGGGCGCCTCCGTCCTTCGGCTCAGGTGGAAAGGATGAGTTTCAGGAACGGCGAATGTCGCCGTCCCGCCTCATCTCGAAGCATTGCGAAAGCCGAATCGTAAGTCTTGCCACGGGACTTGCAGCTTATTCGTGAGCCCAGACCGAGTCAATTTCACTGTGCTTCGGCATTTACACACAGACCAGCAACTACTTGAATCGCGTAATAAAGGCGGATGCGGCGCCAAGCCATTCCACGCTTTCAGATCGCAGTGACATGCGACGACGCGGCGTCGCCGCCGGCATTGTTTCACTCACCTTCGAGCGGCAGGTCGTCTTCCTTGCCATGGACTCCGAGTATCCTGGAGATCCGTGCCACGTCTTCGTCGCTCGGCGGCTCCGGCAGCGATTCGCCGGGCGCCAAGGCTTCGTCGGGGATGCCCGGGCCCGTGCCGGCAATCGTTTCGTTGAGGGGCCGATCGTTGGGACCGGTGCTGATCTTCTCTCTGTCGTCCATGATACCTCGCTTCCATGCTATGAATCGCTGCGCGGGCGACGAGGTTCCGCGATGGAGGCGGCAATGAGCGAAGCGACCGACCGAATGGTGGCCGAGCTGCGCGACTTCGGCATGACCTATCCCGGTGCGCACGGCAAATCGCCCTGGCCGGGCCATGACGATCTCGCGGTGAACGACAAGACCTTCGCCTACCTGCCCGCGGCTGGCGATCCGTTCAGCCTGTCGGTGAAACTGCCCTATACCGGCGAGGTAGAGCTCGAACGTCCTTACGCGACCCCCACTGCTTATGGGCTGGGCAAGTCCGGCTGGGTCAGCTTCAGGCCCTCCGAAAGCGAGATACCGCCAGTCGAGCGAATGAAGGAATGGATCGATCAGAGCTACCGCGCCCAGGCGCCGAAGCGGCTGGTCAAGGCGCTCGACGCGCGAGACGATTGATCAATCGTGCATGCAGCCCGCGACGATCTCGTAGGAGCGCAGCCGCGCCTGGTGATCGAAGATCTGCGAGGTAATCATCAATTCGTCGGCGCCGGTGCGTTCGACGAAGTCGCGGATCGATGAGCGCACCTTCTCCGCGGTGCCGATCGCCGACATCGAGAGCGCGTCGTCGAGCATCGCCTTGGCCTGGGACGGAAGCGTCTCGGCATAATCGGCGACCGGCGGCAGTAACTGGGTCGGCCGGCCGGTGCGCAAGGCGACGAAGGCCTGCTGGATCGAGGTGGCGAGCAGCCGCGCTTCCGCGTCGCTGTCGGCGGCGAAGGCATTGAAGCCGAGCATCACATACGGCGCCTGTAGCTGGCCGGAGGGCCGGAACCGCTCGCGATAGACCCGGATCGCATCCATCATTTGCGCTGGCGCGAAATGCGAGGCGAAGGCGTAAGGCAGGCCGAGCATCGCGGCCAGCTGGGCTCCGAATGTGCTGGAGCCCAATATCCACACCGGAATGTCGAGCCCCTCGCCGGGGATCGCGCGCACCCGCGCCGGCTCGCGCGGATGGAAATAGTCGAGCAGCTCGACAACGTCCTGCGGGAACTGGTTCTCGTCCGAAGCAAGATTGCGGCGCATCGCATAGGCGGCCGCCTGGTCGGTTCCCGGCGCCCGTCCGAGGCCGAGATCGACCCGGCCGGGATAGAGCGACTCGAGGGTTCCGAATTGCTCGGCGATGACCAGTGGCGAGTGATTCGGAAGCATCACTCCGCCGGCGCCGATCCGGATCGTCGAGGTGCCGGCGCCGATATAAGCGAGAGCGACCGCGGTGGCGGCGCTGGCGATCCCAGGCATCGAATGATGCTCGGCCATCCAGTAGCGATGATAGCCCCATGTCTCGCCGTGGCGAGCCAGGTCCAGGCCGTTGCGAAAGGCCTGGCCGGCATCGCCGCCCTGGCTGATCGGCGCGAGATCGAGAATCGAGAATGGAATCATCGCAGGAAGATGGGACTCGCGACGATGGATGCAATGCGCCGCTTCAAGGATTGGCCGCGAACCTTGTTCATTGTATAGCAGCCGTAACGAACGAGGGGTGATTGCAATGCGCTATCGGACTTTGTTGGCAATGGGTGTGTGCGGATTTGGCGTCGCAGGGGCGGCATTGATGGTGGCGCCGGTCGGCGCCCAGCCGGGACGAGGAGCGACCACGGAATATTGGATGACCGCCGATACCGGGTCCGGGATGGCCGGAATGGCCGCCAATACCGGTTCGGTGATGAGCGCGATGCTGCACGGCGGCCGGCCCAATCCCAATGGCTATGTCCATACATTGCTGCTCCAGCTCGGGAGCCCGCGCCGCGCTACCGGAGAGCCGAATGCGGAGCATCTGGTGCCGCAGGGGCTTCGCACCGACGCGAGCCTTCCACTGGTCACTCCACAGGTCGTGCCAGTCGAAGAAGGGCCGGTCGAACCCTGGAAGCAGGGGAATATGGAGCGGCCCAAGGGACGGATGCTGATCTATTGGGGATGCGGCGACCATGCCCGCCCGGGACAGCCGTTCATCATCGATTTCGCCAATCTCGGCGCGGGCCGGATTCCGCCCGAGATGATGCCGCTTCAGGTGCGTACCGAGACTGCGCCATCCCAGTCGCGCTTCGCCACCTACGGCGTCTGGCCGAACGGGAAATCGCGGGCGCATGTGCCGCCCGAAGGCTCGCTCGTCGGCGACCATGTCGTGCGCGGCAATTATTCGCCAGAGATCCACTTCACGCTGGCGCCCGGACAGGATTTCCTCGCGCCGGTGGTGCTGACCTCGAACTCGGTCGGCCCAGTGGGGTCCGTGCCCTTGGCATGGAACCCGATCAGCAATGCGCGCGCCTGGCTGGCCACCGCGATGGGCGGGGGCGGCAATGGCGATTTCGTCATATGGAGCTCGAGCGAGACGCGGATGGGGATGTCCGCCTTCGACTATCTGCCCGATTCCGAGATCCAGCGGCTGGTCGGCATGCGGGTTCTGCTTCCCGGAACTGCCGACCGCTGCACCGTCCCGGCGGAGGTCAAGAATGCGATGCAGCAGGGAATGATGACCCTGACCGCATTCGGCGGACAGACCAATATGAGCTATCCTCCGCGCCCGGCACGAGCGGCCGCTGGCTGGCGTCCGGACTGGGCGATGAAGCTTCGCACCAAATCCAATTATATGGGCATGCTCGGCATGAGCATGGAGCAGATGATGGGCGGCCGCGGCGGGCGCGACGATGAAGGCAATGGTGGGGGCCAGGGCGATGATTCCGGCAAGAAGAAAAAGAAGAAGGGCCTGTTCCCTGGCCTCGGGGGCCTGATCCCGCATCCGTAAGAAGCGAGAACATAGCTCCCTTCATTTGCACTACCCCGATTCACATCTTTCGAAACGTGATTTCGAACAGCCAGTTGTATCCTCGTCATTCCCGCGTAAGCGGGAATTCAGCTTGGCGTTAGGGCTAAATGGCTCGGGTCTGGATCCCCGTTTTCGCGGGGATGACGAACAGAACGGGTGATTGCCGTAGTGCATTTGCAGGGAGGATCTTGTTTCCAGTCCCGGGAAGCGCCGCTTATTCCTCAAGGAACGCCCTCAACTTCATCCACTCCGCCAGCTTGGACTCGAAGGCCAGGGTGAAAGCCGGGCTGCTCGAGGGAAGCGGGATCAGTGCCACGCCACTCTTCGCAAGCGCGGGGCGGCCGATCGAAGCGGACTTGCCGCCGTTGAACGCCACCGCCCGAAGCTCCGGAAGGGTCTCGACCAAAGCCGCGAGATCGTTCGCGCGATGGTCCTTGATCGCGCCGTCTAGGCTGCCCTGGCGGGTCGCGGCGCCGATCGTGTCCCAAAGTCCGACCCGGGCGGCGAGCAGCGTTTGCAGTCTCTCCTCATAGGCGAGGGGCACGAGATCGCCCCCGGTCACGGCGCTCATCAGCCGCCAGAACTGGTTGCGCGGATTGCCGTAATAGCGACTGAGCGCGAGCGATTGCTCCCCGGGCAGGCTACCGAGCACGAGCAGGTGGACACCAGGATCCACCACCGGGGCAAAGGAGCGCTTGAGACCATCCACGCCGCACTCCCTAGCCAGCCGTTCGAGGTCGATCCAGTCGCGACCAACCCTCTTCCCGGCGAAGGCCGGGATCTCGTCGAGCTTGACGCACCGCGTCGGGGCCCGGCCTTCGACGGGGAGACCCGAGGCTTAGCGAAATCGCAACCGCCACGGGCGTAAGAGGTCCGCTTTGCAGAACCGCATCGGGGCCCGACGACTTGGGGACGAGCATTTCCATCCCGGCGCATCGGGCCGCGCGCTGGAGTCCGTCGCCATTACTCGCCGGCTATGCGCTGGCGCTGGTCGTAGGCGGCTTCTTCCTCTGGTTCAGCGGGGCCTGGGGCGCCGGCTTCTCGGGCGCCGACGAACCGGCCCATTTCCTCAACAGCTGGTTCGTGTCGCTTTATGCGCGCGAGGCGCTCGGCCACAATCCGATGGCTTTCGCGACCGAATTCTACCTCCATTATCCCAAGATCTCGATCGGCCACTGGCCGCCGGCCTATTACGCCCTGATCAGCCCGGTCTTCCTGATCCTGCCAGCGACGCCGCAGACGGCGATGGCGGTCAACTGGCTCGTCTCGGCACTGCCTGCGGCCGGGATCGCCTGGATCCTGGCGCGGCTGGCGGGCAGGGGACTCGCGCTCGCCGGCGCCGCACTCTGGGCGCTGACCCCGCTAGCGCTCGAGGGGCAGGCCTTCTTCATGCTCGACCAGCCGCTCGCCGCCTGCGCGCTTGCGGCGACGATCGTCTGGATTCTCTACGCCGAGCGGCCGACCTGGCCGCGCATCCTGGTCTTTGCCGGCCTCGCCGCGCTTGCCATCCTGATCAAGGGCAATGGCTGGCTGGTCGGACTGGTGCCGGTGCTGCATATCGTGCTGACCGGGCGGTGGAGCCTGCTCCGCCTGGCGAAGAGCTGGGTGGGCGGCGCGCTTGCATTGGTTCCGGTCATCCCCTGGTATGGGCTCACTGCCGCAATCGCCGCCGATGGGTTCAACTACCGGCCCGGCCCCGCTTACGCGCTCGAGGCTCTGGCGATGAACCTGCGCACCCTGTCGGACAATCTGACCCCGCTCGGCCTCGCGCTGCTCGCCTTCGCGCTGTGGAGCGAGGGTCGCCGCCGGCGCGAGCAACCGGAGCGCTGGTCGGTGATCGCCGCCTGCGTCTCCCTCATCCTGGCCACCCTGATCCTGCAGTCGGCGGTGCCCGCCGATCTCGACCCGCGCTACACCGACCCGGCGCTTCCGGCGGTGGTCGTACTGGCGCTGGTCGGAGCGCTGCACCTGCTGCGCCGGGTCGCCGAAGCGCCTCGTCGGGCCGCCGCGGCGGTGCTTGCCATATTGCTGGTGGCGCCGGGCCTCGCTCATGTCGCGGCGCGAGAGCCCAAGGCGGACTTGCGCATCGACCAGGCGGTCGCGGCTTCCGTTCCGGGAGAAGCCTGGCTGATCGACGGCAGCAGCGGCGCGGAAGGAGCCTATATAGCGGCGCTGGCGGTTCGCGACCCGGCGCTGAGCGGCTATGCGGTCCGCGCCTCCAAACTGCTCGCCGAAAGCGACTTCATGGGCCACGCCTACCGGCTGAAATATGCGGACTCGGCAGTCGCTCCGACGCTGGGTCGCCTGGGTCTGGCCGGTATCGTCATCGTCGAGCGCGACGGGATGGAGTCTTTCGCGCACAGCGCGCAGCTTCGCCGGGCGCTGGCGGCCCCGGGCTCGGCCTTTCGCGTGGTCGAGACCTTGCCGCATCGCGGCCGTGTTGGCACGACCTGGGTCTATCGCGCCGCTGGATCGCGGCCCGTGCCTGCCATTGCCGCGATCCGGGCGCTCGGGCTGCCCGACAAGGCGCGGGGCCTGACCCGAAGCTAGCGGGAGCGCGGCCCGACCAGATCGATCTGGTAGAGATGCGGCCAGTTCTTGCCGGTGACGAACAGACGGTCCTTCGCCGAGTCGTAGGCGATGCCGTTAAGCACTGCGTCGCCGTCGCCGCCCATATTGGCCGCGGCGAGCGCGGCGAGATCGATCCAGCCTTTCACCCTGCCGCTCGCCGGGTCGATCCGCGCGATCAGGGTCGTCATCCAGACATTCGCGAAGATCTCTCCTTTCACCCACTCGAGCTCGTTGAGCCGGGCGATCGGAGTGCCGTGGTCCTTGACAATGATGCGGCGGCGTTCGCGGAGGGTTTTCGGATCGAGGAAACGCAGCGCAGCGGTCCCGTCGCTCATGATGATATCGCGCCCGTTCTGGGTGAGCGCCCAGCCCTCCCCCGGATAGCGGAACTCGCCGGTCTTCGCGAAGTCCGCCCGGTTCCACCGAAAACCGATTCCGTTCTGCCAGGTGAGGCTGATCAGCTGGGAACCCCAATTGACGATTCCCTCGCCGAAATAGAGGTCCGGAATCTTCACCCTGCGCCGCACCCGTCCGTCCTCGAGCCCGACCTCGCGTATCTCCGATCGGCCGTTGAGCCCGGTGCTCTCGTAAATCCGTCCATCGAGATAGAAGAGACCCTCGGTGAAGGCGGTCCGGTCGTGCGGGTAGGTGGCGACGATCCGCGCCGACTGGACCGGCGCCGCCTGGACACCTGCGGGAGCGGCGCCCGCAAGCCACAGTCCTGAAAGCAAGGCGGCGATCACGGGCGGTTCATCGTCAGCAGCTCGTAGGAGGCGACCGCCTCGTCCTTCTGGTTGAACACCTGGACGGCCCAGCGCACCTCGCCCTTCTCCTCGTCGCGAACCGACTTCGATTTCACCGTCAGCTCGACGCGGATCGAATCGCCCGGATAGACCGGGGTCAGGAAGCGCAGATTGTCGAGGCCGGTATTGGCGAGCACCGGGCCCGGCGGAGCGTCGACGAACAGGCCGGCAGCGAAGGACAGGATAAGATAGCCGTGGGCGACCCGGCCGCCGAAGATCGGGCTCGCTCTGGCGGCCTCCTCGTCCATATGCGCGTAGAAGGTGTCGCCGGTAAAATGCGCGAAATGCTCGATGTCCTCGATCGTGATGGTCCGGCTCGCGGTCTTCAGGGTATAGCCGATGTCCAGCTCGGCGATCCGCCTGCGGAACGGGTGGAGCTCGCCCTCGACCTTTGGCGCGCCCGGTAGCCATTGGCCGACGATGCTCGAAAGCACCGCCGGCGAGCCCTGAAGCGCGGTGCGCTGCATGTAATGCACGACTCCGCGTATCCCCCCCATCTCCTCCCCGCCGCCGGCGCGCCCCGGGCCACCATGGACGAGGACGGGCAAGGGCGAGCCGTGGCCGGTCGATTCCCTGGCCGACGTCCGATCGATGATCACCATTCGGCCATGATAGGCGCCGGCGCCGAGCACGAAGGCCTCGGCGACCGCGGGATCGAAGGTGAACAGGGACAGAGCGAGCGAGCCCATGCCGCGATTGGCGAGCGCGATCGCATCGTCGAGATCGCGATAGGGCATGATCGTCGAGACCGGCCCGAACGCCTCGACATCGTGGACCGAATCATTGCCCCACGGATCGTCGCTGCGCAGCAGGATCGGCGACATGAAGGCGCCGTTGCCGGCCACCGGCGACGTCTCGGGGTCGCCGGAGACGATCCTGGCGGATTTCGCAAGCTCGGCCACCGCCGCGCGGACGCTGTCGCGCTGGGCATGGCTAGCCAATGCGCCCATCGTCACGCCTTCCTCTCGAGGATCTCCGACCCGCACCTTTGCCAGCCGATCCCGCAATGCCTGCTCGACCGCGTCGATATGGGCGGCGGGCGCCATCGCACGCCGGATGGCGGTGCATTTCTGCCCCGCCTTGACCGTCATCTCGCGCGCCACTTCCTTCACGAACAGGTCGAATTCGGGCGTGTCCGGCCCGGAATCGGGCCCGAGGATCGAGGCATTGAGGCTGTCTCGCTCGGCGACGAAGCGGACGGATTCGCGCGCGATCACCGGGTGGGTCTGAAGCTTCATCGCGGTCGCCGCCGATCCGGTGAACGAGACCACGTCCTGGAGGGTAAGATGGTCGAGGAGGTCGCCGACGCCACCCATGATCAATTGAAGCGCGCCCGGAGGCAGCACTCCGGCCTCGATCATGATCCGGAACGCCGCCTCGGTCAGATAGCCGGTCGACGAGCCCGGCTTGACGATCGCCGGGACTCCGGCGAGCAGCGTCGGGCCGAGCTTCTCGAGCATTCCCCAGATCGGGAAGTTGAACGCGTTGATATGGACCGCGACTCCCTGAAGCGGCGTATAGACGTGCTGGCCGACGAAGCTGCCGCCGCGCGACAGCGGCTCCATCGCTCCATCGATCAACACCCGGCCGTTGGGCAGCTCGCGCCGCCCCTTCGAGGAGAAGGAGAAGAGGGTTCCGGCGCCGCCCTCGATATCGATCCAGCCATCGGTACGGGTCGCGCCGGTCTCGTAGCTCAGCTCGTACAATTCCTCCTTGCGGGCCATGATCGCATTGGCGAGGTCCTTGAGCATCCAGGCGCGCTGATGGAAGGTCATCGCCCGCAGCGCCGGCCCGCCGATTTTGCGGCCGTGTTCGAGCATCGCGCGGAAATCGAGCCCTTGGCTCCCGGTCGCTGCGATCACCTCGCCGCTGACCGCGCTCTGCACATCGGCGAGGCCGCCGGCACCGGCGATCCACTGGTCGGCGGCGTAGTTCAGTAAGGTCGGCGTCTTCATTCTTATCCTCTCAACCCTCCTCTCGATCCGGGAGGGGCTCCGAACTATCCCCGTCCCTGCATTCAAGGACGGAGGCATCAGCTCCCTTTGAACTGCGGTTTGCGCTTCTCCATGAACGCCGCCACGCCCTCGCGATAATCGTCGGTCAGGCCAAGCTCGCGCATCGCGTCGCGCTGCAGGTCGAGCTCCTCGTCGAGGCTGTGGCCCCAGCTCGCCCGGATCATGTGCTTTATCGCTGCGAGACCCTGGGTCGGCGCGTTCGCGAAGCGGGCGGCCACAGCGTCGACCTCGGCGTCGAGCGACTCGTCGTCGACCGACTTCCAGATCAGGCCCCACTCGGCCGCCTTGTCGGCCGCCAAAGGTTCGGCGGTGAGGGCGAGTCCGAGCGCGCGAGCCTGGCCGACCAGCCTCGGCAGCACCCACGTGCCCCCGCTGTCGGGGATCAGCCCGATCGAAGCGAAGGACTGGATGAATTTTGCGGAACGGGCGGCGATGACGATGTCGCAGGCCAGCGCGATGTTCGCCCCGGCGCCTGCTGCGACTCCGTTGACCCGTGCGATTACCGGCATCGGCAATGCGGTCAGCCGCCGGATCAGGGGATTGTAATAGCTCTCTACCGAATGGCCGAGATCGACGGCCTTGCCGGGCGCGACCGCGCGGTCGTTGAGATCCTGGCCTGCGCAAAAGCCGCGCCCGGCGCCGCTCAGCACCAGAACGCGCGCATCGCCGAGCCGGCCGAGCGCATCCGCGACTTCCCCGTGCATCTCGACAGTGAAGCTGTTGAGCCGCTCGGGCCGGTTGAGCGTCAGCCGGGCGACGCCGCCCTCGATATCGAACAGGATCGTCTGATAGGCCATTGCGCCTGATAGCCCGGCAAGGCCCCAAACCCAAGGCGCCCGAACGGATCGAGCTCCCCTTGCGGCGCCCGATCGGCCGCCGGTGCGTTTGATTGGCGGCCGTCCAATCGCTACATGCGCGATCAGGAGAGACACATGTACACCACCGAGTTCGAAAAGCAGAAGAAACTGGTCTCGACCGAGGACCCCGAGAAGCTCGCTGCGTTCGAGGCGCGGGTCGCGGCCGACGAGTTCATCGAGCCCAAGGACTGGATGCCCGAGGCTTATCGGCGGACACTCACCCGGCAGATCTCGCAGCACGCCCATAGCGAGATCGTCGGAATGCTTCCGGAAGGCAATTGGATCAGCCGCGCGCCCTCGCTGCGCCGCAAGGCGATCCTGCTCGCCAAGGTCCAGGACGAGGCAGGCCACGGACTCTATCTCTACTCGGCGGCCGAGACGCTCGGGACCAGCCGACAGGAGATGATCGAGGCGCTCCACTCGGGCAAGGCCAAGTATAGCACCATCTTCAATTACCCGACCCTGACATGGGCCGATATCGGAGCGGTCGGCTGGCTGGTCGACGGCGCCGCGATCATGAACCAGGTCCCGCTGCAGCGCACCTCCTACGGCCCCTACGCCCGCGCGATGGTCCGGGTGTGCAAGGAGGAGAGCTTCCACCAGCGCCAGGGCTACGAGATCATGATGGTGATGTGCGCCGGTACCGCGGACCAGAAGAGGATGGCGCAGGACGCGCTGAACCGCTGGTGGTGGCCGTCGCTGATGATGTTCGGCCCGTCGGACGCCGAATCGGTCAACAGCGCGCAGTCGGCGCAGTGGCGCATCAAGCTGTTCTCCAACGACGAACTGCGCCAGCGCATGGTCGACCAGACGGTGCCGCAAGCCGAGTTCCTCGGCCTGACGGTGCCCGACCCCGACCTCAAATTTAACACCGACACCGGCCACTACGAATTCGGCGCCATCGACTGGAGCGAATTCACCAATGTCCTGAAAGGGAACGGTCCGTGCAACAAGGAGCGCCTGAAAACCCGGGTCAAGGCCTGGGACGACGGCGCCTGGTTCCGCGAAGCGCTGGTGGCCTACGCCGACAAGAAGGCGGCGCGCGCCGCGGCCTGAATTTACGAATCGACTTGAGCAAACCTGGAGCAGACATGAGCAAAGAATGGCCACTGTGGGAAGTTTTCATCCGCAGCCAGCACGGGCTGGCGCACAAGCACGTGGGCAGCCTGCACGCGCCCGACGCCGAAATGGCGGTCAATAACGCCCGCGACGTCTACACCCGCCGCAACGAAGGCGTCTCGATCTGGGTCGTGCGCGCGGTCGACATCGTCGCCAGCAGCCCTGCTGACAAAGGCATGCTGTTCGAGCCGGCCAACAGCAAGGTGTATCGCCACCCGACGTTTTTCCCGATGCCTGAAGAAGTGAAGAACCTGTGAGTGCCGACAAGATCGCGCAGTACAAGCTCGACTACCTTCTGCGCCAGGGCGACAACGCCCTGATCCTGTCGCAGCAGCTGTCCCAATTGTGCGGCAAGGGTCCGGCGCTCGAAGAAGACATGGCGCTCACCAACGTCGCCCTCGACCTGCTCGGCCAGACCCGCATGTGGTACGCCTACGCCGCCGAACTCGAAGGGTTGGGGCGCAGCGAAGACGACCTGGCCTTCCTGCGCGACGCCCAGGCGATGCGCTGCTGCCTGCTGGTCGAGCAGCCGAACGGCAATTACGCCGACACGATGATGCGCCAGTTTTTCTTCGACACCTGGCATTACTTCTTCATCAAGGCGCTGGTGACTTCAAGCGATCCGCGCGTCGCCGAAATCGCCGA
>JAQGLD010000047.1 GCA_028293055.1 Alphaproteobacteria bacterium | reverse complement strand
CCCTTCCGGTGCCATGGCGGATCGCCTATAGGCCCGCCATGCAAAGCGAAGTTCCGAAGACCTTCCAGATCAAATCTTTCGGCTGCCAGATGAACGTCTATGACGGCGAGCGGATGGCCGAGCTGCTCGAAGCCGAGGGCATGGCCGCCGTTGCGGGCGGCGAGGCCGACCTGGTCGTGCTCAATACCTGCCATATCCGCGAGAAGGCGGTCGACCGGGTCTATTCGGAGATCGGCCGGCTGAGGCGAGACGACGGCACCCGGCCGATGATCGCGGTCGCAGGCTGCGTCGCTCAGGCCGAGGGCGCCGAGATTCCGCGGCGGGCTCCAAGCGTCGACATCGTCGTCGGTCCGCAGGCCTATCACCGGCTGCCCGACATGGTCGGCGCGGCGGCACGCGGCGAGCGGGCGCTCGATACCGACATGCCGACCCGCTCGAAATTCGGAGCCTTGCCGGCCCGGCGGCGCTCGGGGGCAAGCGCTTTCCTGACCGTCCAGGAAGGCTGCGACAAATTTTGCACCTATTGCGTCGTACCCTATACGCGCGGCGCCGAGGTCTCGCGACCCTGGAGCGCGATCGTCGACGAAGCCAAAGCGCTGGTCGACGGCGGCGCGCGCGAGATCGTCCTACTCGGCCAGAATGTGAATGCCTGGCAGGGCGAAGACGAAGCCGGCCGGACCCAGGGGCTGGACGGCCTGATCCGAGCGCTCGACCTTTTGCCGGGGCTGGCGCGGATCCGCTACACGACCAGCCACCCCAACGACATGCAGGAGGGGCTGATCCGGGCCCATGCCGAGGTAGGCAAGCTGATGCCCTTTCTCCACCTGCCGGTCCAGTCGGGCAGCGAGCGCGTGCTGAGAGCGATGAATCGCAGCCACGGCGTGCCCGACTATCTCGATCTGCTCGACCGGGTGCGCGCAGCCCGTCCCGATATCGCCATATCGGGCGATTTCATCGTCGGATTCCCCGGCGAGAGCGAGGACGAGTTCGAAGAGACCCTGAAAATCGTGGAAAAGGTGAACTACGCCCAGGCTTACTCGTTCAAATATTCCCCGCGGCCGGGGACTCCCGCCGCATTGATGGAAGATCAGGTGCCAGCTCAAGTGATGGACGAACGACTGCAGAGGCTGCAGGCGCTGCTTAATGCCCAGCAGCTCGACTTCAACCGCGCCACCGTCGGGCGGCGCACCGAAGTGCTGCTCGAGCGCCCCGGAAAAAGAGAAGGCCAGAAGATCGGCCGCACGCCCTGGCTGCAATCGGTCCATCTTGACACCGACGCGCCGATCGGAGCGCTGATCGAGGTCGATCTGGCCTCGGCGGGGCCGAACAGCCTGGCGGGAGTGGCCGTCCTGGCATCTCCCGTCATCCCCGCTTTTGCCGCCGCGGTGGCTGCCTGATGGCCCAGAAGAAAGCGGAAACGCCGGCCGGCCCGCGCGCCCGGGTCGAGGTCGAGTTCGAGCAGCCGCATCTGCTCGGGCCCTTGTTCGGCGAGTTCGACCGCAATCTGGTCGCGATCGAGGATCGGCTCGGAGTCTATATTGCCGCGCGCGGCAACAGGGTGCAGATCGAGGGCGATCCCCAGGATGCAGCGCGCGCCCGCGAGGTGCTGATCGGCCTCTACAACCGGCTCGACGAGGGCCATGACATCGACGCCGAGACGGTCAATGCGATCATCTCGATGTCGGGCCAGCCGTCGCTCGACGGAATCCTGACTCCGGACGTGGTCGAGCCGCCCAAGGTTATGATTCGGACCCGCAAGAAGACGATCGTCCCGCGCTCAAAGACCCAAGTCAGCTATATGGAAGCGCTGGCCCGCGACGACAT
Source organism: Alphaproteobacteria bacterium (assembly GCA_028293055.1). GTDB lineage: Bacteria > Pseudomonadota > Alphaproteobacteria > Sphingomonadales > Sphingomonadaceae > Allosphingosinicella. The sequence goes on along the minus strand of JAQGLD010000047.1, from coordinate 3,877 downwards.
GATCTTCGCGCTCGGGCCGGCGGGAACCGGAAAGACCTATCTCGCCGTCGCCCAGGCCGTGCAGCAGCTGATCGGAGGAAGCGTCGACCGGCTGATCCTGTCGCGTCCCGCGGTCGAGGCAGGCGAACGGCTCGGCTTCCTTCCCGGCGACATGAAGGAGAAGGTCGATCCGTACCTTCGTCCGCTTTACGACGCGCTCTACGACATGCTGCCGACCGAGCAGGTCGAGCGGCGGATCGCCAGCGGCGAGATCGAGATCGCTCCGCTCGCCTTCATGCGCGGCCGGACCCTGGGCGACGCCTTCGTCATCCTCGACGAGGCTCAGAACACGACTCCGGCACAGATGAAGATGTTTCTCACCCGCTTCGGAATGCGCAGCCGGATGGTGGTCTGCGGCGATCCCAAGCAGGTCGACCTGCCCGAGCCGGGCAAGTCGGGCCTCGCCGACGCGGTCTCGAAGCTCGAGGGAATCCCCCGCATCGCCACCATCCGCTTCGGAGTTGCCGACGTGGTTCGCCATCCGCTCGTCGGCCGGATCGTCGAAGCCTATGAAGGGCCGGGCGAATGATCCTGGTGGAAGCCGACCAATCGGACGACTGGGACAGTAGCACCGACTGGACCGCGCTCGCCGAACGGGCGGTGCGGGCCGCGATCGCCGCCAGCAACCTGCCCGGGCTGATCGACAGCCCGGTGGATGTCAAGCTTTCGGTCCGCTTCACCGACGATTCCGAGGTCAGGGCGCTCAACGCGGAGTGGCGCGGCAAGGACAAGCCAACCAACGTCCTCTCATTCCCGATGATCGAGCCGCCCCTGCTCGGCGCGATCGCTGCGGGCGGCGAAGGCGTCGCCTTGCTCGGCGACATCGTCCTGGCGAGGGAAACCTGCGCCCGCGAGGCCGGCGAAAAGCCGGTCGCAATGATCGACCATGCCTCGCATCTCCTCGTCCACGGCACGCTGCATCTGCTCGGCTATGATCATGAGGAGGGCGATGCGGAGGCTGAAGCGATGGAATCGGTCGAGCGCGCCGCTCTGGCCTCGTTGGGTATCGCCGATCCCTACCTGACGGAGATCGAATCCGGCCATGGCTGACGACCAGAGCAGCGACAGCGGGGAGCAGGCGGCACAGAGCTTCTGGGGCGGGCTGCGCACCTTCCTGTTCGGCAACGACAATGAAGCCACCTTGCGCGCCGAAATCGAGGAAGCGATCGAGAGCCATGAGGGCGAGCCTCCGGCGGTCGGCGACCTCACTCCGGTCGAGCGCCAGATGCTTCGCAACCTGCTCCACTTCGGCGAAAGCAATGTCGCGGACATTGCGGTGCCGCGCTCGGACATCATCGCGGTGCCGAGCACGATCAGCTTCCGGGCCCTGGTCGCAGCCTTCGCCGAGGCCGGTCACAGCCGCCTTCCAGTCTATGAGGGCGAGCTCGATACGGTGATCGGAATGGTCCATGTGAAGGACGTATTCACCGTCGAGGTGTCGGAGGCCGAGCCGCCCGAGGACATCAAGGAGCTGCTTCGCACACCCTTGTTCGTGCCGGAATCGATGGGCGTCCTCGATCTTTTGGCGCGGATGCGGGCCGAGCGAGTCCATCTCGCCATCGTCGTCGACGAATTCGGCGGCACCGACGGCCTGGTCACGATTGAGGATGTCGTCGAGGAGATCGTCGGCGATATCGAGGACGAGCATGACGAGCAGGCGCCGGGCATGCTGATCCCGATCGAGGACGGAATCTGGGACGCAGATGCTCGCGCCGAGCTCGAGGATGTCGCCGAGACGATCGACGCGCGGCTCGGCATCGTCGAGGAGGATGTCGACACGCTCGGCGGCCTCGCCACCGTGCTCGCCGGCCATGTCCCCCAGCCCGGCGAGATCATCGAGCATCCGAGCGGCTGGCGGCTCGAAGTCACGGACGGCGATACGCGTCGGGTCTCGCGCCTTCGGCTGCACGCGCCCGAGGGCAAAGCGGAAGGCGATTGAGGCGGCGGTCGGGGGCGCCGGCCGGTGACGCGGGCCCGCGCTACTGCTAGACGACGGCCATGGAATACAAGCATATCCGGGTCGAGCTCAGCCCCGCCGGGGTGATGACCCTGACCCTCGACCGCCCGGAGCGGCTCAACGCTTTGTCCGCCGCCACCCTCGACGAGATGCGCGACGCAGTCGAAGGCGCGGTCGGCCGGGGTGCGCGCTGCCTGCTGATCACGGGCGAAGGGCGCGGCTTTTCGAGCGGCGCCGACCTGCTGACCGGCGGCGGGCTTCCGGAGGATGCCGGCGAAGCGCTCGAGAAGCATTTCAATCCCCTCGTCCTTGCCTTGTTCGAGCTGCCGATCCCGGTCGTCGCCGCGGTCAACGGTCCGGCAGCCGGCGCCGGCTGCTCGATCGCGCTCTGCGCCGACTTCGTCATTGCGGGGCGCTCGGCCTATTTCCTCCAGGCCTTCGTCAATATCGGCCTGATCCCCGACGCCGGGGCGACCTGGCTGCTGCCGCGGCTGGTCGGCCGGGCACGAGCGATCGAGATGATGATGCTCGGCGAGCGCATCGGCGCCGAGCAGGCTGCCGCGTGGGGACTTATCTCGCGAGTCGTCGAGGACGAGCATCTCGCCTTGGAATCCGTGGCTTTGGCGACCCGTCTCGCCCAGGGCCCGACCGTCGCGTTGGGCCTGATCCGCAAGCTTGCCCGGGAATCGCAGAGCGTCGATCTCGTCCAGGCCCTGGCGGCCGAGCGGATCGGCCAGCGCGAGGCGGGATGGACCGACGATTTCAAGGCAGCAGTCGCAGCCTTCCTCGAGAAGAGACCGCCGAGCTTCGCCGGCAGATAGGTGGGAGCGATGACCCTTTGCCGGGGATTTGCCTCTCCTACCCCGCGTGCGTAAGGACGAACCCCTCCGGGAGTGAAAGAGGCATATGGCCCCTACTATCGAGGAACTCGAGGCAAGGCGACGGCAGGCGCAGCAGGGCGGCGGCGAAGCGAGGATCGAGGCCCAGCACAAGAAGGGGCGGCTGACCGCGCGCGAGCGAATCTGCGTCCTGCTCGATCATGGCAGCTTCGAGGAATATGACATGTTCGTCGAGCATAATTGCTCGGACTTCGGAATGGAGACCCAGAAATTCCCCGGCGACGGCGTCGTCACCGGGTCGGGCACGATCAACGGCCGCCTCGTCTTCGTTTTCGCCCAGGACTTCACCGTGTTCGGGGGCTCGCTGTCCGAGCGCCACGCCCAGAAGATCTGCAAGGTCATGGACATGGCGATGAAGGTCGGCGCTCCCGTGATCGGCCTCAACGACAGCGGCGGCGCCCGAATCCAGGAGGGAGTCGCCAGCCTCGCCGGCTATGCCGAGGTTTTCCAGCGCAACGTGCTCGCCTCGGGAGTCATTCCGCAGATCAGCCTGATCATGGGCCCCTGCGCCGGCGGCGCAGTCTATTCGCCGGCGATGACCGACTTCATCTTCATGGTGAAGGATTCGAGCTACATGTTCGTCACCGGGCCCGACGTGGTCAAGACCGTGACCAACGAGGTGGTCACCCAGGAGGAATTGGGCGGCGCGATCACCCACACGACCAAGTCGGGAGTCGCCGACGTCGCCTTCGAGAACGATATCGAGGCGCTTCTCGCCACCCGAGACTTCTTCGACTTCCTGCCGCTGTCGAACCGCCACGATCTGCCGGAGCGCCCTTGCCCGGATCCATGGGACCGGATCGAGGACAGCCTCGACACCTTGATCCCGGACAGTGCGTCCCGCCCCTACGACATGCACGAGCTGATCCGAAAGACGGTCGACGAAGGCGACTTTTTCGAGGTCCAGCCGGCCCACGCGGCGAACATCATCACCGGCTTCGGCCGGATCGAGGGCCGCAGCGTCGGCTTCGTCGCCAACCAG
>JAQGLD010000626.1 GCA_028293055.1 Alphaproteobacteria bacterium | reverse complement strand
GCGTCGCCCGAATAGATTTCGCCGCCGCGGATCAGCAGATCGAAGCCGGTCCTTGCGTGTGTCGCCGAGACCAAAAGGCTCGACGCGGCGGCGACGAAACAGGCGAGGCGCTTTTTCATACTGAGCTCCGGGGCGATAGCGGGGTCGTCCGTTCCTCGACAAGAGAGTCGGCGACGAGGCCGGCCGCTCGCTCGGCCGTGCCCATCGCGAAGGTCCAGCCGAGCATTCCGTGGCCTATATTGAGGAAGATGCGCTCCCGAGCCCGGGTCACGATCGGCAGCGAGGAAGGAGTCATCGGCCGCAGGCCCGCCCAGCCGTTTTCCGCGGAGGCATAGTCGGCGGCTTGCGGAAGCGAATCCCCGGCCAGGCCGATCAGCTGGCCGAGCCGTGCCGGATCGACCGAGACGTCGCCATTGCCGAGCTCGGCCAGTCCGGCGACCCGGACCTGGCCCGGGAACGGGCAGAAGACGAGCTTTCGGGACGCGTCGGTGATGCTCATCCTCGGCGCGGCCGGCCCGCGCGGCGCCGAGAAGGAATAACCCTTCATCGGAATCACCGGCACGGAAATGCCCAGCCGGCGCAGGAATTCGGGCGCCTGCGCGCCAAGGGCGACGACCAGCCGCGACGCCCGCAGCCTCCTGCCGTCGCGCGCCTCGATCGAAACGCCCTCGGCCGTGGCTTCCACCGACTCGGCATCGAAGCCGAAATGCGTCGCGACGCCATATTCGTGCCTGAGCACCTCGGTGAGGCCGATCGCGAAGAGATAGGGATCGCCGACCTCTTCGTCCGGCGAATGTACCGCGCCGACTATGCCGCTCGCGCCCTCCAGCGCCGGCTCGAGCGCGCGCGCCTCGGAGGCGTCGACGACATGCTGCACGATTCCGGCGCCGCGCTTGAGCGCGACCAAGGTGCGCGCGGCGTCCAGCGCATCCCGGCTGTGCTGGAGGTGGAGCTTGCCGGGCAGGGCATGGTTGAACGATATCGGATGGCGCTCGAGCAGTGCGTGAAGAGCAAGCCGCGATTCCAGCCCGAGCGTGAGGCCTTGCAGGGTCGACCGGCGGAAATGCGAGGCGGTGCAGTTCCCGAGGAAGCGGACCCCCCAGCGGAGCATCGCCGGGTCGGCGAGCCGCAGCCGGAAGACCGGATCCAGGCCGAGCGCAAGCGCCGGCAGCTTGGCGAGCAGCGCCGGCGCGGCAAGCGCGTCGGTATAGGCATAGCTGAGCTGGCCGCCATTGGCGTAGGAACATCCCAGCGCCGGCTCTGCCGCGCGCTCGACGAGCGCGACCGAGACTCCACGGCGGGCGAGCGCATAGGCGGTGGCGACCCCGACCACCCCGGCGCCCAGCACGACGACATCGGGCCGGGCCCCAGGCTCGGTGCCGGGGGCGCCGAGGCGCGCATCGCCTTCATCTCTCTCCTGCACGACCGAGGCCATGCACGAAGGCTAATGCAGCCCGGGCGCCCGGTTAAGTCGCAATGCCCTTGCTGGCCTATAGCTCGCGGTTATGGCTCGCCCGGTCGTCGCGCAATATCCGGCCGAGCGCCGCGAGGAAGGTCGTCGCAAGGCGCGAGGGCGGTCGGTCGGTGAGGTGCACCGCCTGGACCCGGAACGGGATCGCCGGATCGATCGGGCGATAATCGAGGTCGTTCCCGGCGGTCGCGCTGGCCGTATATTGGTCGACCACCGCCAGGCCGGCGCCGGCGCGGACCAGGCCGGCCGCGACGAAATAGGTGCGCACCGAAATCCTTGCGTCGAGGTCGATCGCCAAGGCGTGGGTCTCGCTGGAAAAGAGGGTTCCGAGCGGCCCGCTATCGACGAGGGTGATGAAATCCTCATTGCCGAGCAGCGACAGGTCGATCCGCTCGGCCGGATCGGCGAGGCGGTCGCGGCGGAACAGGACGACCAATTCTCCCTCGCCGACCGGAATCGTCTCGAGCCGCGGGTGATCGGGCAAATCGTAGCCGATCGCGAGATCGCAATCGCGCTCGGTCAGCGACCGGATCATCTCGTCATGGTGCAGCGTCTGGATGTCGACCCGAGTCGTCGCATCGCTCTTCAGCAGCTCGGCCACCGCCGCCGGCGCTGCTGCAAGGCCGAGCGCCGGAAGCACCGCAAGCCGGAGCCAGCCTCCGATCCCCCCTCTCAGATTCTTCGAGGTCTGCTGGATCGATCGGATCCGCCCCTGGACATCGTCGACCTGGCGAAACAGGATATGAGCTTCCTCGGTCGGCACCAGCCGTCCTCTTACCCGGCGGAAGAGGGCAAAGCCGAGCCGGCTTTCGGCGTGAGCGAGAACCTTGCTCACCGAGGGCTGCGAGACGTTGAGCTCGCGCGCCGCGCCCATCACCGATCCGTTGGAGTAAACGGCGTGGAACACCTCGATATGGCGAAGATTCATCACGCCGCCCTCTTAACACGGGTCGGGCGCGGCGATAGGACCCGCGCGATCCAGGATCAGGCGGCGGCTTCGGCGCTGCCGAACCGGTCGAGGAAGTCCTGATGGCGCGGCATCCGCGCCACCGCCGAGTCGATATTGGACTTGAGGTCGCTCAGCGCCTGGCCGAGCTGCGCCGGGCCCATCAGCGCACCGCTGCGGTGCCAGCTGCGCGGCTCGATCCGCTGGCCGAGCAGGACCTGCACCCAGGAATCGACCCGGAACAGATCGTCCGGCCCCTGATAGGCGACTCCCGCTTCGCGGAACAGGGCGATGCGCTCTGCGAGACTGTCGGGCACTTCCATGTCGCGGCAGTGGCGCCAGAAGGGGCTGTCGTCGCGCTCGGTCGCCTTGTAGTGGAGGATGATGAAGTCGCGGATCCGCTCGAGCTCGACCGCGGAGAGGTGGTTGTAGCGGCTGACCACCGCCTCCGAGATCCCGCCGAACGGGAAGAGCTGGATCAGGCGGGTGACCACGATCATGAAAAGGTGGATGCTTGTCTATTCGAGCGGCTCGACGAAGCCGCTCGACAGGCCGTAGGCGATCACATTCTTCACCCAGGCG
>JAQGLD010000622.1 GCA_028293055.1 Alphaproteobacteria bacterium | reverse complement strand
CCTTCCAGCAGCGATTGCCGCAGATAGAGGTGGCGGGTCGACCTTATCTCCAGGTCGCCGCTTCCGGAAATGGCCGAGCGGGGCTCGATAAGTTCGGTCGGATCGATAACGCTCGTGCAGGATTCGCACTGGTCGCCGCGGGCACCGGTATAGCCGCAATGCGGGCAGGTCCCGATGACATAGCGGTCCGGCAGAAACCGTCCGTCGGCGGGCGAATAGAGCTGCTGGACCGTGCGCTCCTCGATCATCCCGCAGTCGTCGAGACGATGATAGAAGGCCTGGGTTAGCTGGTGATTGTCCGCCGAGGAGCTGCGACCGAATTCGTCGAAGGAAATCGAGAACGCCTCGTAGATCGAGCGCTGTATCTCGTGCTGGGCCAGGCAATATTCGGCAACCGGAACCCCGGCGTCGAGGGCTGCGAGCTCGGCCGGAGTGCCATGCTCGTCCGTCGCGCAGATGTAGAGGACGTCGTGCCCGCGCTGCCGCTGGAACCTTGCCAGCACGTCGGCCGGGAGGAGCGATCCGACCAGGTTTCCCAAATGCTTGATGCCGTTGATGTAGGGCAGCGCACTGGTGATTAGAATTCGCATCGATCTCAATTTCTCTTGTCGAAGTGCAAGCGGCCATAATCGGGCAGTGTCGCACCGCGCGGGCGTGTGGCGCCGGAGCACGTAGGATCGGCGGGAACGCTAGGCAACCGGCATTTGGGCCGGATGCCACGTCCAAGGCAATCTGAAGGCAGGATCGATCCGCCCCAGCGCCGCGGGCTCTGGAGAGGCGATTCAGCAGGCCAGCATGGCCGGAACAAGCGCCTCGAAGTCAGGCCATTTCGGCGCGAGGCCGATGGCCGCGAGGCGGCTGGTGTCGCCGCGCAGGCTCGGCTGCTCGCCGGGGCGATAGAGCGAAGGGTCGCGTTCCACGCGCAGGCTGCGACCGCTGGCGACGATCATCTGCTCGAGCAGATCGCCCAGCCGCCAAGCCTGGCCGCTGCAGAGGTTGACCAGCGGCCACGGAAGAACCGGAAGCGCGGCAAGTGCGACGAGAATTCGCGACGCCTCCGCCACATCGATGAAATCGCGCGCCACGGCCAGATTGCCGACTCGAATGACGGAGGTGGAAGGGTCGGCGATCTGCCGAGCGAAAGATGGCAAGGCCAGGTCGCCAGCCATTTGGGGCCCGACCAGGTTGAACAGACGCACGACGAGGGCGGGCACCCCGCGGGCGGCAGCATTCAGGGCGAGCAGCGTCTGGGCGTGTTTCGCGATCCCGTAATGCGTCCGGGGAGCGCATCGAAAGTCTTCGGTTACGGGCTGGTCGGCGGCGGGCACGAAGCCGAGCTCGGCTGCCGATCCGATCAGGAGTATGCGAGGTGGCCCCGACATGCGGGCGACCGCATCGAGCAATTCGGCAGCCAGGATCACATTCGCCTCGAAGCATGCGGCGCTGTCTTTGCCGGTGATGGTGCCGGCTGCGTGAAGAACGACGTCAGGGGCCGTTGCGGCGATCGCAGCCTCGAATTGCGCCCGTCGCCAGGGCCGGGGGCCAAGAGCGATTTCGCCGGGGGTGTCGCTCTGGCTTGCCCGGCTCGCGCAAAAGAGGGTCGCCCCTGCCGCTCCCGCGGCTTTCCTCAAGGCGCGTCCGAGAAAGCCGGTGGCTCCGGTCAGCAAAATCCGCACGGCCGCTACTTGCGGACCGGGCTGAATGCGTCCCGGTTCTGCAGAACAAGGCTCTGCGCTTCGGCAAAGTCTTGCGGGCAGCCGATATCGAGCCAGATGCAGTCCTGCCCGTGGCAGTAGATGCGCAAATCGTCGCGCCGCATATTCTCCATGAGAGTCGGCATGTCGAGCGCACTGCCCGGGACCAAATAGGGTCGGATCGCGTCGCGCCGCAGCACGTACAAACCCATGCTGATCAACTGCTCATATTCCGGCTTCTCATGATATGCGGTCAGCCGCATCTCCGAATCGACCTTCAGCACTCCGAATTCCGACCGCACGACGCGGCGATAGCTGCCGATGGTCGCGTCGGCGCCGAGGGCCTCGTGCGCGATCACCATCTTCGCCGTGTCGAGCGTCGTGAGCAGATCGCCGTTCGCGAAGACGAAATTCGGCTCCAAGCGGTGAAGCAAGAGCCCAAGCGGCCCTGCCGTGCCGAGCTCATCGTCCTCGACGCTGTACGTGATCGAAAGGCCGAGGCGAGCGCCATCGCCGAAGAAAGCCTCAAGCAGGTGACCGAGGTGATTCACCGCCAGAATCACGTCGGTGATTCCGGCGGCCCGCAGCCCCTCGAGCAGCAACTCCAGCACCGGGCGGTCACCAAGAGGCATTAACGGCTTGGGCAGCAGCGCCGTGTACGGAAGAAGGCGTGAACCCTTGCCCCCGGCCACGATCACAGCCTGCTTCATATCGTATAACGATCCGCAGCGTAGAGGCCGGGATTTGCAGTCACGAAATCGATCGTCCGTCTCAGCCCATCGTCCAGGTCGGTGCGGGGACTCCATTGCAACACGCGCTGCGCCTTCCGGTTGTCGGAGACGAGGCGCATCACCTCGCTATTCTCGGGACGGTCACGCGCCGCGTCGTGCACGACAGGCTTGGTGCACCCCATCAGCGACAGGATCCGCTGCGCCCATTCGCCGATGCGAAGGGTCTGGCCGGTGCCGAGATGGATCGTCTCGCCCTCGATGTCCGGGGTCGCGGCAGCGCGGATCAGGCCATCCACCGTATCCGAGACATAGGTCATGTCGCGCTCCGGGCTCAGCGAACCGAGGTGGATCGCCTCCTTCGACAGCGCCTGAGCGACGATCGTGGGAATGAAGGCCCGCGCGGTTTGCCGGGGCCCGAACGTGTTGAACGGCCTCACGGTGACAATCGGCGTCCCGAAGGACCGAAAATAGGCCTCGACGATCTTGTCGGCGCCGATCTTGCTTGCTGCATAAGGCGAGTGTCCCCGCAATGGATGATCCTCGTCCATCGGGGCATATCGGGCGGTGCCGTACGTCTCCGACGTGCTGGTGTGCACCACACGCTTCGTGCCGAGCTGTCGCGCAGCCTCGATTACATTGAGCGTGCCTTCGACATTGGTCCGCACATAGGAGCGCGGAGCCGCATAGGAATAAGGAATACCGACAAGCGCGGCCAGGTGGATCACGACTTCATGACCGCGGACCACATTCGTGACGAATTCGCTATCCTCAATATTTCCGCCGACGACTTTCAAACGATCGCGAAGCGTTGCCGGCAGGAAGGCGAGGTTGCCGACCGAAGAGGCCGAATTGTAGTGCACCAACGCGGTTACTTGGGCACCGGCGCGTAACAGCGTCTCAGTCAAATGGCTGCCGATGAAACCCGCGGCACCGGTTACCA
>JAQGLD010000609.1 GCA_028293055.1 Alphaproteobacteria bacterium | reverse complement strand
TTGCTGGCGGAGCGCCTCGGTACGCTGCTTGGTCCGCCACACCTGGCCCCAGCCGAGGAAAACCCTCTGGTCGCCGGTGAATCCGTCGAGGACTGGCGCGGGCCTGCCGCCGAGCGATGCGTGATAGCCGTCGAGGCCGATGAGGATTCCGCCGAGGTCGCCGATATTCTCACCCATCGAGGCACGGCCGTTGATGTGCATTCCGGGTAGCCCGTCGAACGCATAAGCTTCATATTGCGCGCCGAGACGGGTCGCCTGCGCCTCGAACTTCGCCGCATCCTGCGCCGTCCACCAGTCGCGGAGCACTCCGTTGCCGTCGGACTTGCGGCCCTGATCGTCGAAGCCGTGGCTGATCTCGTGCCCGATGACTCCGCCGATCGCTCCGTAATTGACCGCCGGATCCGCCTTCGGATCGAAATAGGAGGCCTGGAGGATCGCCGCCGGGAAGACGATCTCGTTCTTGACGCTGTTATAATAAGCGTTGACCGTTTGCGGGGTCATTCCCCACTCGGTCTTGTCGACCGGTTTGGCCATGCGGTTGCGGCGGAAATCCCATTCGAACCCGGCGGCGCGCTCGGCATTGCCGACGAGGTCGCCGGCGACCACCGGAAGCCCGACATAAGAGCGCCATTTGTCGGGATAGCCGACCTTGACGTTGAAATTGGCGAGCTTGGCCTGGGCTTGGCGCTTGGTCTCCGGCCCCATCCAGTCGAGACGGTCGATCCGGCCGCTGAGCGCGACCCGAAGATTGGCGACCAGCCGCTCCATCTTCGCCTTGGATTCGGGCGGGAAATAGAGCGCGACATAGTCGCGGCCGACCGCCTCGCCCATCGCATTCTCGACGAAGCCGACACCGCGCTTCCAGCGGTCGCGCTGCTGCGGCTGGCCGTTGAGGACCTTGGAGCGGAACTCGAAATTGGCGTCGACGAAGCGCTTCGAAAGCAGAGGCGCAAGATCGTCGGCCAGGCGGAAAGCCTGCCAGGCCTTGAGCGTGTCGAGGTCGGTATCGGCAAAGATTTTCGCCATTTTCGGGAAGGCGGTGTTCTGCGCGACGATCACCTTCTCCGCCTTGGAAATTCCGGCGGCGTCGAAGAAGGCGGCCCAGGGGAAGCCCGGCGACTGTGCCTGAAGCTCGGCAGTGGTCATCAAATTGTAGGTCTTGTCGCGATCGCGGCTCTGTGCGCGGGTCCAGTGCGCCTCGGCGATCTTCGTTTCCATCGCCATCACGCGCTTTGCCGAATCCTGCGGATTGGGCCAGCCCGCCATGGCGAGCATCTGCCCGACATAGGCCTGGTACCGCTCGCGCTGCGGCTGGAACTTGGAGTCGAGATAGAGGTCGCGATCGCCGAGGCCGAGACCCGACTGGCGCAGATAGAGGGCGTAGATGGTAGGCTGCTTGGCGTCGTCATTGACTCCGGGGCCGAAGAAGCTGGCACCGAATCCGCCGATCGACTGGCCCATCAGCCGTGCCATATCCTCCTTGGTGCGCGCGGCGTAGACCGACGACAGCCGAGCGACCAGCGGCCGGCCGTCGAGCTGCTCTGCGCGCTGCTCGTCCATGAAACCCTGGTAAAGGGTCGCGGCCTTGGCTCGCTCGGAATGCGCCTTGTCGCCGGCCCGATAGGATTCGAGCAGCTTGCGCATCCGCGCCTCGGAGACTTCGCGAAGCACCGCCGAGGGGCCGTAGGACGAGCGGTCGGCGGGGATCTCGGTATTCTGAGCCCAGGTGCCGCTGACGAAGCGGAACCAGTCGTCGCCCGGCTTCACCGACCGGTCCATCCCGGCCAGATCGATGCCCCAGCTGCCATAATGGATCGCAGCGGTCGGATCGGCGACGGCGGCTCCGCCTTTGGAATCGTCGAGCAGCGACTGGATCGTGCAGCCCTCGTCGATGCAAGCGTGGTTCTCGTGGGCCGCGGCGAGCGCGGGCGCGCAAAGAGCGATCAGGGAGGCGGCGAAGGCGAGACTCTTCTTCACGGATGGGTTCTCCGATAAGTGTTTGAATTCATGGTGCTAAGCGGCAGCGCGCACGATCCGGCACTGATAGGCAAAGCGCAGCCGAATAGCAATTCGGTCCCGGTGGGGCGACCGCCCGAGACCGATCCTGCTTGTCGCTCGCGCGCCGCGCCGCGGAGGGGCGGCCATCGCAATGCCAATTTGCGACGATCGGCGCGAGAGTCGGGAACCTCGATCGGGAGCGGGCGATTTACGTCGGGGGGCTAGGGAAAAAGGAATTCTCATGGGAAGCCACCAGGAAACACCCGACGTCGACGACGGGCCCGCGATCGATTCGCGTCACGGCGACGTGCGCGCGACAGAAGCCGGCCGCGACGAGAAGGCGGTTGCGCACCGTACCGTGACGATCGACCGGCCGCGCGACGAAATCTACAGCTTCTGGCGCAATTTCTCCAACCTCGTGCCGATCATGGAGAATATCGAGCGGATCGACGTCGTCGACGATCGCCGCTCGCACTGGGTGGTCAAGGCGCCGGGCGGCCGCACCGTCGAATGGGATTCGGTGGTGGTCGATGACGAGCCCGGACGGCTGATCGCCTGGCAGTCGGTCGAAGGCTCGGATATTCGCAGCAGCGGCCGGGTCGAGTTCCTTGATGCGCCCCCGGGCCGAGGGTCCTGGGTGCGCGCAACGATCGCCTACGATCCTCCCGGGGGCGTCATCGGCGAATGGGTCGCCAAACTGCTCCAGCGCGAGCCCAATCTGCAGGTTCGCCGGGACCTCGCGCGACTGAAGCAGTTCCTGGAGACCGGTGAGATCACTAACTCCGCCAGCCCTTCGGGCCGCAGGTCCGAATCCCCCACCGAACAAGCCCTTTAGGAGCGAATCTCCATGCGTGCAGTCACTTGGCAGGGGCGTCACGACG
>JAQGLD010000590.1 GCA_028293055.1 Alphaproteobacteria bacterium | reverse complement strand
CGCTCCGATCGCGACGATCGCCGGGGCCGCTGGCGCTCCGGTGACCCTCACCGGGATGAGCCTGTTCTACTGCATGCTGGTCGGCCTCGCGCTGACCGGAATTCTGGTCTGGATCACCGAATATTATACCGGGACCAACTACCGGCCGGTGCGCAGCATCGCCCGCGCCTCGCAGACCGGCCATGGCACCAATGTCATCCAGGGCCTTGCGATCAGCCTCGAATCCACCGCTCTGCCGACGCTTGCGATCGTCGTCGCGGTGGTTGCCGCCTATCAGATCGCCGGAGTAATCGGAGTCGCCTTCGGAGCGACCGCGATGCTCGCTCTGGCCGGAATGGTGGTCGCGCTCGACGCCTACGGGCCGGTGACCGACAATGCCGGCGGAATCGCCGAGATGGCGGGGCTGCCCGACGAGGTCCGGGTCCGCACCGACGCGCTCGACGCGGTCGGCAACACCACCAAGGCGGTGACCAAGGGCTATGCGATCGGCTCGGCGGCCCTCGCAGCGCTCGTGCTGTTCGGCGCCTACACGACCGATCTGGCGAAATTCTTCCCGGATCTCGCGGTCAACTTCTCGCTGAGCAACCCCTATGTGATCGTCGGGCTGCTGCTCGGCGCGCTGCTGCCTTATGCGTTCGGTGCGTTCGGGATGACCGCGGTCGGCCGTGCCGCCGGAGCGGTGGTCGAGGATGTCCGTGCCCAGTTCCGCGACAATCCGGGGATCATGGCGGGGACGAGCCGGCCCAATTACGGCCGCACCGTCGATCTCGTCACCCGGGCCGCGATCAAGGAGATGATCATCCCGTCGCTGCTTCCGGTGCTCGCGCCGATCGCGGTCTACTTCATCATCACCCTGGTCGCCGGCCAGGCCTCCGGCTTCGCCGCGCTCGGCGCGCTGCTGCTCGGAGTGATCGTCTCCGGCCTGTTCGTCGCCATCTCGATGACCTCGGGCGGCGGCGCGTGGGACAATGCCAAGAAGTATATCGAGGACGGCAATTATGGCGGCAAGGGCTCCGAGGCCCACAAGGCCGCGGTGACCGGCGATACGGTCGGCGATCCGTACAAGGATACGGCCGGTCCGGCGGTCAATCCGATGATCAAGATCACCAACATCGTCGCGTTGCTGCTCCTGGCGGCGCTCGCCGCGGCGCGCTGATCGATCATTAGCGCCAGAGATTGGAAACCCCGTCCGGAGCGATCCGGGCGGGGTTTCCATTCGCGGACCCTGGGGCTATGGCGGCGCGGTTTTTCGCCGGGTGGAGTTCGATTTCGCACATCGGTGCGGGACCGGTTCGCACTTTTCTCGCACGATATTTCCGGTTTCAAAGAGGATGAATGGCCAAGGAAGAGCTTCTCGAAATGCGCGGGCAGGTGGTCGAGCTGCTGCCGAACGCCATGTTCCGGGTCCGACTCGAGAACGATCACGAGATCCTCGGCCACACCGCCGGCAAGATGCGCAAGAACCGGATCCGGGTGCTGGTCGGAGACGAGGTGCTCGTCGAGCTCACCCCCTACGATCTCACCAAGGGCCGGATAACCTACCGTTTCAAGTGACCGCTCCTGCGGCCCTTTTCCCCCGCCGCGAGCCTTGCCCGGCGGGCAGCGCCTGACCCCGGCGCACCGAGGCGCCAGTGGACAAGGCAGGGCGATGTCGGGCAGCGGGGCCGGCATGACCCAGATTCATCCGATGCGGCTCGTCCTCGCCTCCGCCAGCCCGCGCCGGCTCGAGCTGCTCGGCCGGCTCGGGATCATTCCCGACGCGGTCGTCGCCGCCGACCTGGACGAGACCCCGCGCCGCGACGAGCTGCCGGCGGCCTATGCGGCGCGCATGGCGGCGGAGAAAGCGGCTGCGGTCGCCGAGCCGGGAAGCCTGACCCTCGCCGCCGACACGGTGGTCGCCGCCGGCCGCCGGATCCTCCCCAAGACCGAGGACGAGGCCGAGGCGCGGGCGACCCTGAGCCTTCTGTCCGGACGCCGCCACCGGGTGCTCTCCGCGCTCACCCTGATCGACGGTGACGGCAAGGCCCGCCATCGCCTGTCGACCAGCATCGTCGCCTTCAAGCGGCTGAGCGAGGAGGAGCTCTCCGCCTATCTCGCCGGCGGCGAATGGCGCGGCAAGGCCGGGGCCTATGCGATCCAGGGGCGCGCCGAGGCCTTGATCCTGTCGCTGTCGGGCTCGCACAGCGGCGTGATGGGTCTGCCGCTCTACGAGACCCGGATCCTGCTGCGCGCCGCGGGCTACCGGCTTGATTAGGATCCAGGGCCACTGGCTCTACGAGGAAGGGATAGGCGAGAATCGCGCCGCCCTGGTCGAGGATGACGAGATCGTCGAGATGGCGATCGAGCTTCCCGGCGCGCTCCGCCTCGGCGCGGTGATCGAGGGACGGCTGACCGCGATCCTCGTCCCCGGCCGCCGCGGCGTGGTGCGCACCGACGCCGGCGAGGCGATGCTGGAGCCGCTGCCGGCGCAGCTCACCGAGGGCCAGGCGGTCCGCGTCGAGATCGTCCGCGAGGCGATTCCGGAGCGCGGCCGGCCCAAGCTGGCGCGCTGCCGGCTGAGCGAGGATGCGCTAAGCGACGGCCCCACTTTGGCCGAGCGGATCGGGCCGCACCATTTGGTTTCGGCGGCCGGCCCGGATCGGCTCGAGCAGGCCGGCTGGTCGGAACGCCTCGAGGAAGCCGCGTCGGGCGAAATCCCCTTCCCCGGCGGCGCCCTGCGGATGGACCTCACTGCCGCGATGACCCTGTTCGATGTCGTCGGCTCGCTTCCGCCCGCCGAGCTGGCGGTGGCCGGCGCTG
>JAQGLD010000573.1 GCA_028293055.1 Alphaproteobacteria bacterium | reverse complement strand
ATAGCAAGGCGCGAGCGCGGCCGTCGGTGAGGAGATAAGTCGCTTCCGCGCGTTCGCCCTGGCGGACGATCACCGCGTCGCCGGCGAAACGTCGCTGGATGCCCTGAACGAAGATCGCCGCCGCGATCTCCCCGGTGCAGGCGAACGTCTCGCGGATCAGTTCGCGGACATCCTCCGGTTGCTGCGCCTGCGCCCCGATCATCAAGCGAAGAGAAACCAGCGCGCCGCGCTTGGCAAGTGCGGATCGGCAGGAGGCGTGGTTTGGCGCGTCATGTTACTTTGGGACGATCAAGCCCGATGGGAGCTCGTTCTTCCCTGATGCGGGCTACCAGACGCAGGCTCGAAGGGTGGCGCGGGCCCCCTCCACCGCACTTGGTGCGGTCCCCCTCCCCTGCAAATGCAGGGGAGGATTGAAGCGGCTGACCTTTCAGGCCGTCGAGCGTCTGGCGCGGTTGCGACGGTGGCAAGGCCGCGCCGCGCGCCTGCTACATCTTGTAGCTGATCCGCAGATAGCCGAACTGGCCGGGCACATCGTAGGTGGTCGGGTCGTAATTGTTGAGGCTGCACGAGAAGCAGGCCGGCGGATCCTTGTCGAAGATGTTGTTGACTCCGGCGGTGAGCTGGAAGCGCTCCGCCATGAAGCTCGGGGTCAGGTTGAGCTGGATGTCGCCGTAGAAGCGGCTGCCGAGCTTGTTAGGGCCGCCCGTGTTCGGGTTGATCTCGGTCACCGCGTCGATGTAGCGGCCGGTGAACGAGGCTCCGACCGGACCGATCGTCCAGCTCAAGGTTCCGTTGGCCTTGAACTTGGGGAAGGCCTGGTCCGGGCTGCCCCGCTCAGTGCCGCGGCGGTCGAGGACGATGAAGCCGTTCGATGCGGTCAGCACATATTTGAGCAGCCAGGTCGCATTGAGGCTGGCGCCGAAGCTCCCGGCACTGGTCTTGGGCGACCGGTAATTGACCGCAAGGTCGACTCCGCGGGTCCGGATCCGGTCGAGATTCTGTAGCGTGCCGTCGATCTCGTTGATGAAGCCGTTGGCGGTGCGGATGATCAGCCGGCAGCTCGCGGCGTCGCCGCGAACCGCGCAATTGTTCAGGGTCAGGGTCGCATCGACGGCGGCGATCGCCTTGTCGACCTCGATGTCGTAATAATTGCCCTCGATGCTGAACGCGCTGGCGAAGCCGCTGGTCCGCGCCCAATCCGGCGAATAGACCGCTCCGAACAGCATCGACTTGGACTTTTCGGGCTTCAGTGCGGCATTGCCCTGGGTGATCACGGGCAGCTGGCCGCCTTGCGGCTCCTGGTAGGAGCCGTCCGCCGGAACGCCGTTGGCAACGCAATTGGCGCGCGCGGTCGCGCTGGTCTGGAACGGAGTCCGCGTCGTCACGCCGGGATCGTTGGTGCAGGGATCGTTGGCCGGGAGATCGAAGCGCGAGCGACCGCCGAACAATTCGCCGAGGCTCGGGGCACGGAAGCCGGTCGCATAGGAACCGCGCAGCAGCAAATCGGGGACCGGCTTCCAAAGGCCGGTCGCGGTGTAGGTCGTGCTCGAGCCGCTGATCGAATAATTCGAATGGCGAACCGCTCCGGTCGCTTCGAGCGAGTAGAAGAATGGCGTTTCCTTGAGGATCGGAATCCGCACCTCGCCGTAAATCTCGTTGACGTTGTAGCGGCCGTGGGCGGGGGCCGCGGGAATGTCGGCTCCAAGCCCGGCGGCGACGATCGGATCGGGATCGAAGCTCGCCGACTGGACCCGATGCTCATAGCCGATCGCCACCGCGAGCGGGCCTGCCGGCAGGTCGACGAGATCGCCGCTGAGGTTGGCGGTATAGTCCCAGAGATGCTGCTGGCTCTTGTCGCGCTCGGTGAATGCGATGAAGTTGAGCATCGCCGGAGTGATCGAGCCGTTGCCGCCGAACAGGTTCAAGGGCACGCACGGCGCGGTGCAGAGCCCAACCGGGCCAACCGCCTGGGCGACTCGGGCGGCATTCACATTGCCGGTGAAGCTCTGGTGCGCGTCATTGACGCCCACCGAGGCGTTGGCGTCCCAATACCATTTGTGGCTGCCCATCATGAACGTGCCGTCGAGCGTCGCCGTCGTCGCGAATGTATCGACCCGCTGGTTGAAGGTGCGCTGTCCGGCCTCGACCAGGCGCCGCGCGATGAACGAATAATTGGCCGGCGGCTGGCCCGGCAGGCCCGCCGACAGGGTCACTCCGAACGGGTTGAACGGATTGGTCGCGTCGATCGAGAGACGGTCGAACAGGCTGCCCGCGCCGTTGCCGGCGTCGGGACCGATGAACAGAGGCTCGAATGCCGCCTGGTTCTGGGACTTGCGGTGGTTGTAGTTCGCTCGAATACGAAGGTTGATGTCGGGCGTGAGGGCCTGCTTGAAGCTCATCCAGCCGCCGTAGCGCTCGGACGGCGTCAGGATGTAGTTGAACGGGGCGAAGTTGAACCGATCGGCAGCGGTGAACGGGCGCAATTCGGCGCGAGTCGGAGTCGTATCCGGCGCAGTCGAGATCGTCTGGTTGCCGAAGCTGGTCAGGAAGCGGCCGTTGACCGCGGCGCTCGAGCAGCCGCCGACCGGATCGGTGCAGCTTTTCTGGCCGGGATTGGGGAAGAGCGAGATGCTTCGGTTGCCGGAACGCACCGGTCCCTGCTTCACATAACTGGCGCCGAACACCAGATTGGTCGAGGGGCCCTTGATCCCGTAGCTGAGATTGTAGTCCTGGGTGTGGCCGTCGCCCTGGCGGAAGCTGCCATATTGCGCCGACGCGCGCAGCCCGACCTGCTGGGCGACGGTGATGATGTTGACCACTCCCGCGATCGCGTCCGAGCCGTAGAGGGGCGATGCGCCCGACTGGAGCACTTCGATCCGGTCGATCATGTTGGCTGGCATGGTGTTGATGTCGACGGTGGCGGGAATGCCGCTGCCGCTCGTGCCGCTGACGAAGCGAAGGCCGTCGACCAGCACCAGGGTGCGCTTCGCGCTCAGGTAGCGAAGGTCGATCTCGGCAGATCCGGCGCCGACTCCGCCGCCGTCGGGCGGGTTGCCGAGATTGCCGCTATTGTTGACCTTGGTGTTGAGTCCGCCAGAGGCGCTCGGCAGGCGCTGCAATATGTCGGCGACCGAGGAGAGGCCGGTCTGGTCGAGCGAGGTCTGGTCGAGAGTGATGACCGGCGAATCCTGGTTGAGCGGATCGACCCTGATGCGGGAACCGGTGACGACGATCTCGTTGCTCTGATCGTCGGCTGCGGCAGTGGAGGCAGGCGCTGACGCCGGCGGCTGCGCCAGAGCGGGTCCGGCCGCAAGCAAGGCAGACGTAAGAATCGTTCCCCCAAGAAGTCTGGTCGAAAGCAGCATAAAACCCTCCCTTAAGTGGGAGGAGACTAAACCGCGCGCCGAGGTCGCGAAACCGCCGGAATGCGACGGGCGTGCGATTTGGGCAACATTGTTGCTTAAATAATACAGCGCCGGAATAATCCATTTTGGATGCAGCCGGAATGTTCATTTGCGGACGTCTTGGCCTGCGGTACGAATTGGTTGCCGTCCGCTTTCGGACACTGTCGCAAATTGCCTCGCCCCGCGCTCGATTGCGATCTATCTATCGGAGATGCCGGCAAATTTCCGAGCACCTCATCATTCGCGGACTGGAGTCAGGGGAGCCGGTGCGCCGCGCGCTCCAGGCCTTCCCGGAAATCGGGATGGGCGATCGCGATCAGAGCCGTCGCCCGTTCTGCGAGCGACTTGCCCTTGAGATCGGCCCAGCCATATTCGGTGACGACGATATGGCTGTCGTTGCGTGGCACCGTCACAGGTCCATCTACTCGCGGCACGATCCGCGACAGCGTGCCCTTAGCCGCGGTCGAATGACAGGCGATGAACGAGCGCCCCCCTGACGAGGCGTATGCACCGCGGACGAAGTCGAGCTGGCCACCGGCGGCGCTATATTGCCGGCCGGCCATGCATTCGGAATTGCACGCCCCCTGCAAGTCGACCTGGAGAGTGGCGTTGACCGAGACCATGTTCGGATTGCGGGCGATCACCGCGGGATCGTTGACATAGTCGACCGGCAGCGCCTCGAAGTCGCGATTGTCGTCGAGAAAATCGTAGAGCCCGGTATCGCCCATCGCGAAGGTGAACACGCTGCGGCCGGGGTGGATCGCCTTGCGGCGGTTGGTGACGACGCCGGCGCGGACCAGCCGCGCGAGGCCGGGGGCCATCAGCTCGGTGTGGATGCCCAGGTCGCGATGGTCGTGCAGCGCCGCGCAGACTGCGTCGGGGACCGCTCCGATTCCCATTTGAAGGCACGCACCGTCGTCGGTGAGGCCGGCGATGATCGCTCCGATCGCGGCGTCCTGGGGACGGGGGGCGACCGCTGCGACCTGGACGAGCTCCGCCCGGTGCTCGACGATCGCGCTGACCGCGGAGAGCGGAATGTGACAGTCGCCATGGACTCGCGGCATCCGCGTATTGACCTCGACGATGACCCGCTCGGCGGTGCGCGAGGCCGCGAGCGCGTAATCGGTGTTGGTTCCAAGGCTGAAATTGCCGTCTTCGTCGATCGGCGAGACGGTGGTCAGCAGGGTATCGACGCCGACTTGGTCGCAGAGCAGGCGCGGGACCTGGCTGAACGCGGTCGGGACGAGATCGATCGGCGCCATCCCCTCGGTCGCCGCGCGGACGTCGAGGGCGCGCTCGATCGCGCCATGAAAAAGGCTCATCGGCCGGATCGCCTCGCGAAGCTCGTGGCGGAGCACGGTCTCGCCGGCAGTGGCAGTCGACAAAAGATAATAAAGCCGAATCCCGGACACGCCGCCGGCGCGGGCACGGGCGCCCAGCGCCCGCAGGATCTCCGGCGGCTGGGAAACGCCGAGCCCCATGGCGACCTTCGCGCCGGACGGGATGAGGCGCACGGCCGCATCCGCCGACATAAGCCGTTCGCGATAGGCGCTCAAATGGGAAGCCATGTCCCCTCCCCCCGGTTTCGCCGCCGGCCCGCCGTTCGAACCGAAGCCGCCAGCCGCTCCTTCCCATTAGGCCAGGTTGCGGGAAATTTCATCTCGCTCGGCATCGGCCAGCGAGGCGCCGAACCTTTGATATGCCGGGCGCGAGCGACTCGTGCTATCGCGGTCGGATGCGCATTTCCTGGTCCGTCCACCGCCGCGACGCGAAGCAGATCTTCGAGGCTGCCTACCTCGCCCATCTGCTGGGCAAGCGCCGGCGTGGGAAGGGCGGCGAACAGGAGCCGGTGCCGGTGACCTCGCCCAATCCGCGACCGCTTTCAGGCGGGGCCGAAGCTGCATTGACCTTCGACGCGCCATGAACCGCCGCAGGCTGATTCTCGGCGGGCTTGGTTTGGTCGTGGCCCTGGCCGCCGCCTGGTATTTCGCGTCGCCCTCCTGGACCCTATATCGGATGCGCGCGGCGGCCCAAAGCGGAGACAGCGAGGCCTTCGCCGCCTATGTCGATTTCCCCGCCCTTCGCGAGAATATGAAGGGCCAAATGAAGGCCAGGCTGCAGTCCGAAGCGAAAAGCGAGCGCTCCGGTCTCGGCGGCCTCGAAATTGCGCTCGGATCGGTGCTGGTCGGGCCGATGGTCGACTCGATCGTCTCTCCGGAAGGAGTCCGCGCCGCCT
>JAQGLD010000556.1 GCA_028293055.1 Alphaproteobacteria bacterium | reverse complement strand
GCGGCGCCGACGATGCGATCGACATCTTGATCCGAAGCTTCTGCCGTCCCGGCCAAGACCATATCTCGGTCTGCCAGCCGACCTTCTCGGCCTATGCGCAATTCGCGCGCCTGCAGGGCGCCGGGGTAATCGAGACCAGGCTCGACTCGAACTTCGATTTCGACCCGGAAGCCTTCCTCGACGCGGTCGCGGGAGAGGCGGATTTGAAGCTCGCCTTCATCTGCGCTCCGAACAACCCGACCGGCAACCTCGTCCCGGCCGCCGACATCCTTCGGGTCGTCGATGCGCTGCCGGACACGATCGTCGTGCTCGACGAGGCCTATATCGAATTCTCCGACGCCCCGAGCCTCGCCGCCGAGGCGGGCCGGCGCGAGAATCTGGTGGTGCTTCGCACCCTGTCCAAGGCATTCGGGCTCGCCGGCGCCAGGGTCGGCTGCGCGATCGGCAATGAGGAGCTGATCGCCCTGATCACCCGGGCCTTGCCGCCTTATCCGATGCCGTCGCTGTCGATCCAGGTGGCGCTCTCGACCCTGTCGCCGTCGCGGCGGCCGCTCCACCTCGAGCGGATCGAGCGGCTGAAGGCCGATCGGGAAAGGCTGGCCGGGCTGCTTCGCCAGTCGCCTTTGGTGACCGAGGTGCGCAGCGGCGGCGCCAATTTCCTCTTCCTCGAAGTCGAGGACGCTGGTGCGCTTGCCGCGAAGATGCACGGCCTCGGGATCCGGGTCCGCTTCCGGCCCAATGCGGCGCCGGGCGGAGTCCGCCTGACGATCGGCAACGATGTGGAAAACAAGGCCGCTCTGGCGGCGTTCGGAGTAGCGCTCGACGGCCCGCCGGAGCGGCGCGGCGATGTCATCCGCGACACCAAGGAAACCAGGATCGCGGTCGCGGTCGATCTCGACCGCGCCGAGCCGCGCCGGATCGACACCGGAATCGCCTTCTTCGACCATATGCTCGACCAGATCGCGGCACATGGCGGCTTCTCGCTCAACCTCGCCTGCGAGGGCGATCTCGAGATCGACGCGCATCACAGCCTCGAGGATTGCGCCCTCGCCTTCGGCTCGGCGCTCTCGAAAGCGCTCGGCGACCGCCGGGGGATCGGTCGTTTCGGATTCTCGCTGCCGATGGACGAGACCGAGGCGCATGTCCTGATCGACCTTTCCGGCCGGCCGTTCAGCCAATTCGTCGGCGATTTCGAGGCGAGCCACATCGGCGCGTATCCGACCGAGATGACCGAGCATATCTTCCGCTCGCTCGCCGACAGCCTAGGCGCCTCGATCCATGTCCGGGTGACCGGCGAGAACGACCATCACAAGACCGAGGCCTGCTTCAAGGCGTTTGGCCGGGCGCTCCGCCAGGCGGTGAAGCGCGAGGGCGATGCGCTGCCGAGCACCAAGGGGGTGTTGTGAAGCTTGCCATCGTCGATGTCGGCTGCGGCAATATCGGCTCGGTCGGAATCGCCTTCGAGCGGTTCGGACTGACTCCCTTGATCACAGCGGACGCCGAGGCGATCGCCGGGGCCGACAAGGTGATCCTCCCCGGCGTGGGCGCCGCTGGCTTCGCGATGGAGCAGATCGAGGCGCGCGGGCTGGCGCCGGTGCTCAGGGGCCTGACCCAGCCGGTGCTCGGCATCTGCCTCGGCATGCAATTGCTGTTCGAGCGATCGGAGGAAGAGGATAGCGCCTGCCTCGGGATCATCCCGGGCCGGGTCCGCAAGCTCGCTCCGGCGCCGGACAGGCCGGTGCCGCATATGGGCTGGAGCCGGCTCTCCGTCGCCGATCCGGATCTCGGCCTGGCCGATGGCGACTATGTCTATTTCGCGCACAGTTTCGCCTGCGACGATGGCGGCTGGACAGCGGCCTCCGCGGACTATGGGCGGCGGATTCCAGCGGTGGTGCGCAGCGGCAATTATCTCGGCGCCCAATTCCATCCCGAGCGCAGCAGCGCGGCGGGAGCGCGGTTCCTGGAGAGGTTTCTCGAGCGATGATCATCTACCCGGCCATGGACCTGATGGGCGGCCGCTGCGTCCGACTCGAGCAGGGCCGCTTCGCCGATTCGACAATCTATGCCGACGATCCGGCCGAGGCGCTGGCCGGCTTCGCCGCCGCGGGCGCTTCGTGGGCGCATGTCGTCGATCTCGACGGCGCGCGCGAAAGCGCTCCACGCCAGCACGACCTGATCGCCTCGCTCGCCGAGCGTGCGCCGCTCAAGCTCCAGGTTGCCGGCGGCTTCCGCACCGCTGCGGCGGTCGCGCGGATGCTCGAGGCCGGAGTCGGGCGGGTCGTCATCGGCAGCCTCGCGGTTCAGAAGCCGGAGCTGGTCCGCGAACTGATCGAGCAGTTCGGCGGAGACCGAATCACACTCGCCATGGATGTGAACATCGTCGACGGCCAGCCTTTGGTCGCGACCCGCGGCTGGACCGAAAGCTCGGGGCGAACCTTGTGGGATGTCGCCGAGGCCTTTCCCGCGGGCCGCCATCTGCTGGTCACCGACATTTCGCGCGACGGGATGCTCGGCGGGCCCAATTTCGCCTTGCTCGACGAGGCGGTCGCGCGGCTCCCCGGTTTCGCAGTCCAGGCTTCGGGCGGAGTCTCGTCGATCGACGATCTTCGCCGGCTCAACACGGCCGGGGCGATCGTCGGCAAGGCGCTCTGGGAAGGGCGGATCGATCTCGCGGAGGCTCTCGGCCTTGCCGGCGCGTAGAATCATACCCTGCCTCGACGTCCGCGACGGCCGAGTCGTGAAGGGCGTCCAGTTCCGCGACCATCGCGACGTGGGCGACATCGTCGAGCACGCCCTGCGCTATCGCGACGAGGGCGCCGACGAGCTCGTCTTCTACGATATCACCGCAAGCGCCGAGGGGCGAAGCCTCGACACCGACTGGGTGCGCAGGATCGCGCGGGTGATCGACATACCCTTCGCGGTCGCCGGCGGCGTGCGCAGCCGCGACCAGGCCGCCGCCTGCCTCGATTCCGGCGCCGACAAGGTCTCGATCAACTCACCGGCGCTCGAGCGGCCGGCGCTGATCGAGGAGCTGGCGCGGGATTTCGGCAGCCAGTGCGTCGTGCTCGGGGTCGATTCGATGGCCGAGGACGGCGACTATTTCGTCCACCAATATACCGGCAGCGTCGAGCGCAGCCGTGACACCGGCCTGCGCACCCTCGACTGGATCCGCGAGGCGACCGAGAGGGGGGCGGGGGAGATCGTGCTCAACTGCATGCGCCGCGACGGAGTTCGCACCGGCTACGACATCGCCCATACACGCGACGTCGCGAGCGCCGCGACGGTGCCGGTGATCGCTTCGGGCGGGGCGGGGGCGCCGGAGCATTTCCGCGACGCCTTTCGCGACGCCAAAGCGAGCGGAGCGCTCGCCGCGACCGTCTTCCACGACCGGATCATCGCGATCCCCGATCTCAAGGAGTTTCTCGCCGGATGCGGGATCGAAATGCGCCACTGACCGAGGCCGATATCGGGGCACTCGCCTGGGACAAGATGGACGGCCTGCTGCCTGCGATCGTCCAGGACAAGGCGACGCTGCAGGTGCTGATGCTCGGCTATATGAACGAGGCGGCGCTGCGGGCGACGCTGTCCAGCGGCCACGTCACCTTCTTCAGTCGCTCGAAGGGGCGATTGTGGGAGAAAGGCGAGACCAGCGGCAATCATCTGGCCGTCGGGCGAATCCTCGCCGATTGCGACGACGATTCGCTGCTGATCGAGGCGGTGCCGGCCGGCCCCACCTGCCACCTCGGCACCACGAGCTGCTTTTCGGAGGAAGGAGCAGCCGGAGTGGGCTGGCTTGCGGAATTGGGCCGGATCGTCGCGCAGCGCGCGGCTGCGGATCCCAAGGAGAGCTACACCGCACGCCTGCTCGCCGAGGGGCCGATGCGGATCGGCCAGAAGGTCGGCGAGGAGGGGGTCGAGGTCGCGCTCGCCGCGGTGGGCCGCGACACCGCCGGCTGCATCGAGGAGACCACCGACCTCATCTACCATCTCGCGGTGCTGATGCAGTCGCGCGGCTTCGGCTGGGACGATATCGCGGCCCGGCTGCGCGAGCGGCACGGCAAGGGGTAGGTCAGCCGGGCTGGCGTGAAAGCCCCTCCCCTTGATCGGTAGGGGTTGGGGAGGGGTGGAGTCTCCGTCCTCGCCGGGCGTCTCTCCTGGGCCACCCCGACCCAACCCTCCCCCATCAAGGGGGAGGGCTTTTTAGGGAGCCGATCAAGCGTCGAGCAGCCTCACCGCCTCGTCGTAGAGCGGCCGTGAGGCCGCGGCGACGATTCGTCCGGCACCGAAATCCTCGCCGCCGTTCCAGTCGCCGATCGCGCCTCCCGCGGCGCGGACGACGGGGATCAGCGCGTTGTAATCGTAGGGCTTGAGCCCCGACTCGATCACGAGATCCAGCGACCCCGCCGCCACCCGGGCGTAGGCGTAGCCGTCATGGCCGTAGCGCG
>JAQGLD010000555.1 GCA_028293055.1 Alphaproteobacteria bacterium | reverse complement strand
TGCCCATCCGGCCAATCGGCTGCATCGCATCCATCATCGCCAAGGCCGCATCGCGGTCCGGCGCATTGGACAGGCGGCGCTCGTGGATCGGAGTGTCGATCGCGCCGGGATGGACCGAATTGCACCTTATCCCGCGATATTCGGTCGCGCACCGCACCGCGACCGACTTGGTCAGCAGCCGCACCGCACCCTTAGAGGCGGTGTAGGCGGGCGCCTGGGAGAGGCCGATGAAGCCGGACATGGACGACATGTTGACGATCGATCCCGACGGGCCGCCGGGATTTTCGCGCATGGCGCGCACCGCATGCTTGCAGCCGAGCATCGTCCCGGTGAGGTTGATCGCGAGCAGGCGGTTCCAGCTATCGAGCTCGACATCCTCGATCGGCTGGGCGAACGTGATTCCGGCATTGTTGACCAGGATGTCGAGCCGTCCGTGGCTCGCGCGCAGGTCCGCGACGAGCCGGACCCAATCCGCTTCCTGGGCAACGTCGTGGAGCAGGAACGAGGCCCCGCACCCCTCGACCTCGGCACGCCCGGAGTCCGAAATGTCGGTGCCCAGGACCCGTGCCCCCTCCCTGACGAAGCGCCGCGCGCAGGCGAGCCCGATGCCCGAGCCTGCCCCGGTGATCAGTGAAATCTTGCCTTCGAGCCTGCCGGTCACCGGGCAGCCCCGCGGCGCAGGCAGCCGATTAGAGGGAAATGCGAATTGATCATCACTGCCAAGCTTAGCCCCTGCGTTAAGTAAGTAAACCTCATTAGCATGTCGCCGGATCTAGTCCGGGTCGCATCAAAAGACCGGCGCCCTCTTTGCGAGGAAGGCGGCGATCCCTTCCCGGCCGTGCGGAGTGCGCGCGTGATCCGAGATCGAACGCGCCTCCAGCTCCATCTGGGTCTCGAGGCTGGTGTCGAAGCTGGAGAGCAACAGGCGACGTGCGCTGCCAAGCGCCGAGGTGGCGCCGACGGCAAGCTGCGCGGCCACGCGAGCCCCTTCGCCGGCGAGATCGTCGACCACACGGGTGATCAAGCCCCATTCGGCAGCCTCGTCTGCGCTGAGCCGGCGATTGGTCAGAACAAGCTCCTGCGCCCGGCGCAGCCCGACCAGGCGCGGCAGGAGCCAGCTCGCGCCGCCGTCGGGCGTGAGACCGATCGCGGTATAGGCCATGGTGAAATGCGCGGTGCGCGCCGCGAGCGCGATGTCCCCAAGCACCGCCAGGCTGAGGCCCGCACCGGCCGCCGGACCGTTGATCAGGGTGAGCAGCGGCTTGTTCATCCGCGCCAGCCGAGCGACCGCCACGCCGAGCGGCCCGGTGATCTCCTTGATCCGGGCCGGGACCGAATCGCCGGCGCTCGCGAAGGTCTGCACATCGCCGCCGCCGCAGAACAATTTGCCCTCGCCGGTGAGCACGACGGCGCGCACTTCGTCGTCTTCGTCCACCGCCAGCGCGGCCTCCATCAAGGCGCGCGCCATCGCCACGTCGATCGTGTTGCCCGACTGAGGGCGGGTGAGCGTGATCCGCCCCACGCCGCCTTTCACCTCGAGACGGAGCGGCTCCCCTTCCGACATCATAGCTCTCCTCATTTACGGCCGTCGGCGCTCCGAAGCGGCTGGACGGACCGGACAAGCGGCGGCATAGTGACCTTGAGACCGCCTTTATTGAGGACGCCTTACCGCGTTCGAAGCGGATTGGAAACTCGCCCCGGCACAGTCCGAGGACAGGAGCGCCCGGCGCTCCGGCATTGGGAGCATGAAAGATGGACCAGGACGTAGTCATCCTATCCGGCGTGCGCACCGCCGTCGGCGCATTTGGCGGCTCGCTCAAGGATTTCGCTCCGTCGGAGCTTGGCAAGCTGGTCATCGCCGAGGCGATCCGGCGCGCTGGAGTCGCGCCCGGCGACATTCAGCATGTGGTGATGGGCCAGGTCATCCAGAGCCGCCCCAAGGACGCCTATCTCGCCCGTGTCGCGGCGATCGAGGCGGGAATTCCGGTGAGCACTCCGGCGCTGACCCTCAACCGGCTGTGCGGATCGGGCGTGCAGGCGATCATCTCCGCTGCGCAGATGATCACTCTTGGCGAATGCGATTTCGCCGTCGCCGGCGGTGCCGAGAGCATGAGCCGATCGCCGCATGTCATGGCCAGCGCGCGCTGGGGGCAGAAGATGGGCGACACCGTGATGGTCGACGCGATGCTCGAAGTGCTCAGCGATCCGTTCGACGGCTCGCACATGGGTATCACCGCCGAGAATGTCGCGGCGCGCAACCAGGTCACCCGTGAGGACCAGGACGCGCTCGCCATCGAGAGCCACCGCCGCGCCGCGCAAGCGACCGAGCAAGGCCGGTTCAAGACCCAGATTCTTCCGATCGAGGTGAAGAGCCGCAAGGGCGTGACGGTCTTCGAGCGCGACGAGCATGTCCGCACTGATGTCAGTGCCGAGAGCATGGCGGCCCTGCGCCCCGCCTTTCGCAAGGAGGGTAGCGTGACAGCCGGAAACGCGTCCGGGATCAATGACGGCGCCGCAGCGGTGGTGCTTGCGTCGCGTTCCGCGGCCGAGAGGCGAGGCCTCAAGCCGATGGCGCGCCTGGTCGCGTGGGGCCATGCCGGAGTCGAGCCGGGCGTGATGGGGCTCGGACCGATCAAGGCCGTGCCGATCGCGCTCGAACGCGCCGGACTGACGATCGACGATATCGACGTGATCGAGAGCAATGAGGCCTTCGCCGCCCAGGCCTGCGCGGTGGCGGCCGAGCTCGGCTTCCCACCCGACAAGGTCAATCCGAACGGAAGCGGTATCGCCCTCGGCCATCCGGTCGGCGCCACCGGAGCGATCATCACCGTCAAGGCGTTGTACGAGCTCGAGCGCATCGGCGGCCGCTATGCGCTTATCACCATGTGCATCGGCGGCGGCCAGGGCATCGCCGCAGTGCTCGAGCGGGAGTGACGCGCGTGGAAAAGAATCAGTCGGTGGACGGCTATACGTTGCTCCTCGTCGCTTCGCTCGCGCGCGATCTCGACTCGGCGGGTCTGCTGTCGCGGGCGAGCCGACTACTGGTCCATGGCGGCCTCGCGGAGATACGAGGAGAGCTCGACGCCATCCCCGGCGCGGGTCCGGCGGTAACGATCCTAGAGACGATCGCCCCGGCGGGAAGCGACTGAGGCACTCGCTGTCGGCCGCCCCTCCGCCGGGGAAATGGCTGGCTGGGGCAGGATTCGAACCTGGGAATGCCGCTACCAAAAAACCGGTCGCGGCTTTTTCCGGCCAGCCGAAAACCCCAGGAATTTGCGGCTTGAAACATTGATCTCAGAGCGATTTGGGCCAAATCAGAAAATGAGGCACAAATGGGTACACAAACTCTGCATGCCAGCTCTGCTACCGGAGTAGCTGCCCTGAGGGTTTGATGGGCACGCCGGCTGGTTCCGGCACCTGAAAAAGGCGCCGATCGAGCGGGCGCGGGGCGACGAGCTGACCCCACCATCCGGGGTATGAGAAGGGCGATCCTGCCGGCCGCGGCGCGGGGAACAGCCCAACGGACATTCGAGCAAGATGGTGCTGACCCCGGATGGCGACGTCGGCCTATAGATCCTGCGCGATCGGGCGGGCAGTTTCGAACCGCAGCCAGATGCGTTCCAGAAGAGGACCCACGGCTTATTTCAAGTCGTGTGCGGTTGCGGGTCCAGGAATGCGAGCAGTTCGGCCATGAAGCGATCGAATTGATCGTGATGGAGCCAGTGGCCGGCGCCCCGCAGGCTGACCACCCTGCCGTCGCGGAAAT
>JAQGLD010000540.1 GCA_028293055.1 Alphaproteobacteria bacterium | reverse complement strand
GAGCAGGCGGCCGCGCTCGACCGAAGCGGGCGCAAGGGCATGCTGTTCGGAATGCCGATCCTGATCAAGGACAATATCGAGAGCGCCGGGCCGCTCCCGACCACGGCCGGCAGCCTCGCGCTCGCCGCCAACGTCACCCATCGCGACGCGCCTCTGGTCACCCGGCTGCGCTCGGCCGGCGCGGTGATCGTCGGCAAGACCAACCTCTCGGAATGGGCGAATATCCGATCGGGCGATTCGATCTCGGGCTGGAGCGCCGTCGGCGGACAGACCCGCAACCCGCACGCGCTGAACCGCAACCCCTGCGGATCGTCGAGCGGCAGCGGCGCCGCGGTCGCTGCCGGCATGGTCCCGGCTGCGATCGGAACCGAGACCGACGGATCGATCACCTGCCCTGCGGCGGTGAACGGCATCGTCGGGTTCAAGCCGACCGTCGGGCTGGTCAGCCGGAGCCGGATCGTGCCGATCAGCCACAGCCAGGATACGGCCGGGCCGATGACTCGCAGCGTGCGCGACGCCGCTCTGGTCCTGTCGGCGATCGCCGGCAGCGATCCGACCGATTCCGCGACCGCCGAAGCCGACCGCCACAAGGCGGATTACGCGGCGAGCCTCTCCGCCGATGCGCTGCGCGGCAAGCGGATCGGGGTGATGCGCTTCGCCAGCGGCTTCGGCACCGACGCCGCCTTCGACGCAGCGCTGAAGGTCCTCAAGGGCCAGGGGGCGGTGCTGGTCGACATCGCCAAGCTCGAGGGCCGCCAGGAGATCGGCAGGAACGAGCATATCGTCCTGATGACCGAGCTCAAGGCGGACATGAACGCCTATCTGGCGACGACACCCCCGACCGTGCGCTCGCGAACGCTCGCCGACCTGATCGCCTTCGACAAGGCGCATGAGGATGCCGAGCTGTTCCTGTTCGACCAGGCCACGTTCGAGCAGGCGGAGAAGAGCAAGGGGCTGGACGATCCCGATTACCGCAAGGCCCGCAATGCGTCGTTCGAAGCGGCCGGTCCGAACGGCATCGATAAATTGCTCAAGGACAATGATGTCGTCGCCCTGGTCGGGCCGACCATGCCGCCCGCCTGGCCGATCGACGCGGTCAACGGCGACCAGATTTCGGGCGGCGGCGCCGGCGGTCTCGCCGCGGTCGCAGGCTATCCGCATCTCACCGTGCCGATGGGCGCGGTCAAGGGCCTGCCGGTGGGCATCAGCTTCATCGGCCCGAAATGGTCCGACGGGGTGATCCTGTCGCTCGGCTATGCCTACGAACAGGCCAGCCATGCGATCGTCACGCCGCGCCTCCTGCGATCGATCGAGGAGAGCCCGGACATCGCGCGGCATCTGCAGCCGGCGGTGCGATAGGGGCGTTGCTCGTCACTGCAGCGGCTTTTTCCGCCTCGGCTTCTTCCTGGCCGCAGCCCGCAGGCCGGCCTCCACCGCGAGCCGCGCCCAATGCTGCATCGCTTCGGGATCGTCATACGCGTCGGCCGGCGCTCTGCGGTAGTTCATGCTTTCGACCTTGCCGTCCTTCATCGTGAAGGCGAAGCGCTCGCAGCCTTCGGAATCCCAGACCGCATCGCTCTCCGCGTCGGACTTGAGCCAGATCCCGTCCTCGAACAGGATCGCGAAGATGATTCCGTCGAGATAGAGGGTCGCGCCGCCCATCATCTTGCGAAGGGTCACCGCGCCGATCGGCTCGAGCGCATCCTCGACCCAGGCGAAGAGACCCTCGTCGAAGCTCATGCCGCGACCAGCCTCAATCCGGCGATACAGGCGATCAGTCCGAAGATCAGCGCGATGCGGACCGCCCCGACCGGTTCGGCGAACCACAGGATCCCGACCAGCACGGTGCCGAGCGCTCCGATTCCGCCCCAGACCGCATAAGCCGTGCCCATCGGGATCGTGCGCGAAGCGATCTGGAGCAGGCCCATCGACAGGGTCACCGAGGCGAGAAAGCCGAGCGTCCAGGGCAGATTGCGGAAATCGTCGACGAAGCGAAGGCAGGTGGTGAAGCCGACCTCGAACAATCCGCCGAGCAAAAGCAAGGCCCAGGCCATCCGAATTCCTCTCGAAGCCGATTTGGATTAGCGCCCGCCGTCCCGACAGGCTAGCCTCGCGCCATGGCACGCGATGCAACCGCACGAAAGACGATCGGCAACCGGCTGGCGCCGCCGGCCTTCATCCTTTTCGTCGTCCTCCTCGTCGCCGGAGCCGCCGTCGGCAATTTGCTGTGGGGCTGGCGGATCGGAACCATGGCCGGCTTCGATTTCGCCGCCGCTTTCTTCCTGCTCTACCTGATCCCCAAGGTCCACGCGAGCGATGCCCGCTCGATGCGCGACCATGCGTCGCAGAACGATGCCAACCGGGTTCTCCTGCTCGGCGTTACGGCAATCGTCATGGTCGTGGTGCTGGTCACGATCGCCGCAGAGCTGAGCACCAGCAAGCAGGCCGGAATGACTACCAAGGTGCTGATCGTATCGACCCTGGTGCTCGCCTGGCTGTTCAGCAATACCGTCTATGCGCTCCATTATGCGCATCTCTATTATTCGAATGCGACGGACGGAAAGGGAGATGCCGGCGGGCTGGAGTTCGGCGGGGACACCAAGGAGCCGCTTTACTGGGACTTCGTCTATTTCGCCTTCACCCTTGGCATGACCTTCCAGACGTCGGACACCTCGATCTCCAGCCCGCGGCTGAGGAAGATCGCTGTGATCCACAGCTTCGCGGCCTTCGTCTTCAACATCGGCGTGCTCGCCTTCACCATCAACGTGCTCGGCGGATCGAGTTAGGGCGTGCGCGCGAGCGCATGACCCGTGTCCCGGCGAAAGCCGGGATCCAGTGCGAGCATCTCCGCGGCCGCAGGCAAGTGTTGGGCCCCGGCCTTCGCCGGGCAACATGATTCAGATCGCAGCTTCTATATCCGCCATCGGCGCCCGCCCGCGGCGCACGGCGAGGTAGCAGCCGGCGACGATGAGCAGCGCGCCGGCCAGGGTGAGCGGGCGCACCGGTTCGTGGAAGATGACTAGCCCGAGCAGGCTCGCCCAGATGAAGGCGCTATATTCGACCGGCGCGAGATGCTGCGCCTCGGCGCGCGCATAGGCCCAGGACAGCAGCATCAAGGATGCGAAGGCGAGCAGGGCCGCGGCTCCGATCGGCAGAAGGTGCTGGCGCGCCGGCCATTCGGCGAGCCAGGGCGCGGCCAGCGCGAACCACGCGCTCATGATCAGGCTCATGAAGAAGGCGATCTCGATCGGCCCGGCGACCAGGGCCTGCTTGCGCATCAGGATGATATTGTAGGCGTAGAGGCAGGCCGAGGCGAGGATTGCGAGCGCGCCGCGCAGCGCTTCGGGCCCGAGCCTGGCTTCGGCCTGGCCGGCGAAGATGACCAGCACGCCGCCGAAACCGAGCAGGGACGCGAGGATCGCCCGCCTTTCGATCCGCTCGCCGAGCAACAAAGCGGCGAGGTAGAGGGCAATGAGCGGGGCGATGAAGGCGAGCGCGACGCCCTGGGCGAGCGGGATTCGGGCAAGGCCCCAGAAGAATGCTATCGCCATCGCCGAAGAGAGCGATCCGCGCAGCACATGCATCCGCATCGCCGCCGGTCCCGGCCATGGCATGCGCCGAGCGAGGTACACGGCGCCGCCGAACAGCGCCCCGGCGAGGGTGCGCCAGAGCAGGGCATTGTAGGCGCCGATCGCGAGGCTCAGCCCCTTCATCGCCGCATCCATCAGCGAGAAGGTGAAGATCCCGGCAGTCGCCACCGCGAATGGAATGACGATCGAGGCTGAGGCGCGGCCGGGCATGGAAAGCGATTAGCCGGGGTCGGCATGGACGTCACCCCGGCCTTCGCCGGGATGAATGGAGGAATTAGCGAAGCACCATCTGGTCGCCGCTCATCTGGACGCCGCCGATCTGCGACAGATAGGATTGGCCGAGCAGCGAAACGTCGAGGCCCTCGAGGATCGCGCCGCGGACATTGCGGACGTCCTTGCCGTCGACATCGACGCTGTCGAGACTGATCAGCTTGCCGCGCACCGGGCCGGAAGCGCCGCTTCCGATGACATCGAAATCCCCCTCCGAGAAGGGGATGCCGATGCGCTGCGCGTCGGCGACGGTCAGCGCCACCGTGCTGGCGCCGGTGTCGACGACCAGGTGGACCGGCTGGCCGTTGACCGAAGCGTCGGCATAGAAATGGCCGTTGCCCATTCTCTCGAGCCGGGTCTCGCCGCCAGGGGCCCTGCTGTTCCCGCCGCCGCCCGGGGCGGTGCCGATATGGTAGGAAGGGATGACCCCGCGCGGATCGATCGGGCTCGGGCCGGCCGGGTGCGACTTGCCCGACGGCAGCATCAGCCCGATCAGCCCGCCGGCCAGGATCATCATCAGCAACGGCTTTCCCATGCGGCCGAACTAGCAGGCAAGGGTGAACGATCGGCTAAAACACCCCGCCGATCACGCCGCGGTACGCAGCCCCGCAATTCGATATTGCGGCCAGGCCTCGCCGATCACCTTGATCGAGGATCGGACGAACAGGGCAGCGATGGCGATTGCGACCAGGATGTCGGGCCAGGGCGATGCGGTAATCGAGACCAGCCAGGCTGCGACGAGCACTCCGATATTCGCCATCACGTCGTTTCGCGAGCACGCGAAGGTGCTCGACAGATTCACATCGTGCGCCCGATAGGGCCAGAGCAAGGCGACGCAGGACAGATTGGCGACCAGCGCCATCGAGCCGACCAGCAGCATGATCGAAGAGGCCGGTGGAACGCCCCAGGCGATCTTGGCCGCGATTTCCGCGAGCACGCCGAGGCCGAGAAAGAGGATGAAGCCGCCCTTGATCAGCGCCGAGCCCGCCCGCCAGCGCAGGCTGCGATTGAGCGCGAACAGGCTCAGCCCGTAGACCGCAGCGTCGCCGAGCATGTCGATCGAATCCGCCATCAGCGAAGCGGACTGGGCGATCAGCCCGGCGCCGAACTCGACGACGAACATCAGGGCGTTGAGCAGGAGGACGACGATCAGGACTCGGCGTATGTCCTTGTGGAGCGCGATCCGTTCCAGCTCGTGCAGCTTGCCGTGGCAGCAATCGTGGCTCATTCGGCGGCGGTCGCCAGCGCAGCCTCGCCGGCCTCGATTTCGGCGGCCTTGGCCTCGACCAGGCGGACGATATGGTCGACCATCCCTTCGTCGAGGACATGGTGGTCGGTGACTCCCGACAAATAGACCATATGCTTGCCGTTGCCGCCGCCGGTGATTCCGATGTCGGTCTCGCGCGCCTCGCCCGGTCCGTTGACGACGCAGCCGAGCACCGACAGCGACATCGGCGTGCGGATATGGGAGAGGCGCTCCTCGAGCGTCTCGACGGTGCGAATCACGTCGAAACCCTGGCGCGCGCAGGAGGGGCAGGAGACGACCCGGACTCCGCGGTTGCGGATCCCGAGCGATTTGAGGATCTCGAAGCCGGCGCGCACTTCCTCCTCGGGCTCGGCGGAAAGCGAGACCCGGATGGTGTCGCCGATTCCGAACCAGAGCAGCGAGCCGATCCCGATCGCCGACTTGACCGTGCCGCCGCGCAGCCCACCGGCCTCGGTGATCCCGAGATGGAGCGGGCAATCGACCGCTTCGGCGAGCTGCTGATAGGCGGCGACCGCCAGGAACACGTCGGAGGCCTTCACCGCGACCTTATATTCGCGGAAATCATGGTCCTCGAGCAGCCGGATATGGTCGAGCGCGCTTTCGACCAGCGCCTCCGGGCAGGGCTCGCCATATTTTTCGAGCAGATCGCGTTCGAGGCAGCCGGCATTGACCCCGATGCGGATCGCGCAGCCATTGGCCTTGGCCGCATTGACCACCTCGCGGACCCGCTCGGCCGAGCCGATATTGCCCGGGTTGATGCGCAGGCACGCGGCGCCGGCGTCAGCCGCCTCGAGCGCGCGCTTGTAGTGGAAATGGATGTCGGCGACGATCGGGACGCGAGCCGCGCGGACGATCTGGCGCAAGGCCGCGGTCGATTCCACATCGGGGCACGAGACCCGGACGATGTCGGCCCCCGCCTCCTCGCATCGGCGGATCTGGTCGATAGTCGCCCTCGCATCGGCGGTCAGCGTGTTGGTCATCGTCTGAACCGTCACCGGCGAGTCGCCGCCGACCGGCACATTGCCGACCATGATCTGGCGGGAAGGGCGACGCGCGATATCGCGCCAGGGCCGAAGGGACATGGCCCTTATATAGTCGCTAACGCGCTCAGGCGAAAGCCAAAGCGCACGGGCAGGGAGAGCCTCCCCAGCCGATCGACGCAGCAACGGTGCATTGCCAATCCATGTCCGGTGAGCTTGACCGCTGTTGCGTACATTCGCCGCCACGCAACCTAAATCGATGTTAACAAAGTCTTTTCATTGGCAGGTTCGAAAGTTCGGCCCCGTCGAACGCAGCGACTTGCCAACAAATGCGGAGATTCGATCGCTCGGATGAGCGCTACCGGCCGGGCGGAACGAGGCCAAGACAATCCAAATTCGCACAGGCTCGGGCCGAAACCAAGTTGACTCCCCTAAGTAGCGGGTACAGCCTCCGAATATACTGTCGGACCGCGAATCGCGGGTCTCGGCAGGTGGGGAAATGCAAGGGAGTTTCGGGACATGACGGACCTCGTAGTAGGGCTTGGCGGATTCGCGACCATTCAGGACGCGATCGATGCGGCGAGCGACGGTGATCACATCCTCGTCATGGCGGGCACCTACGAAGCCTTCAGCGTCGGCAAGGCGGTGACGATCGAGGGCCAGGGCCAGGTCGACATCGTCGGCGGCTTCCGCGCCGCCAACGGCATCCCGCTCAATACCAGCGTCGCCCAGTGGCTCGAGACCGCGAACGACTACACCAACGGACCGAATGCGATCGGAATCTCGGTCGAGACGAGCGGGGTGACCCTGACCAACCTCAACGTCTCATCCTTCACCTACGGAATCATAGTCGACGACGGAGCCGACCATCTGACGCTGCAGGATGTGGACATCAAGGATACGGTCTACGGCGTCAGCGAGGATACCGACAGCAATGTCAGCGGCTTCCGGATGTATGGCGGCTCGATCACCGATTCCTATATCGGCATCAATATCCCCGGCGGGTCCGGCGCACCGATCCCCCCGCCTGAGGCTGGGCTCGCGCGAGCGGCGTCCATCATCTCCGAAGGCGGCGGATTCGACGACGTAGTCATCGACGGAGTCCACTTCACCAATATCACGTTCAAGGGCATCCAGACCGAATCCCTGAGCAACGCGCAATTGCTCAACCTTGTGATGACCAATGTCGGCGAGTTCGGCCAGGGCCCGGCCTTCGGACCAGGCTGGGAGGTCGGCCAGCATGGCACGGGCATCGATATCAACATTCCGGGCGGGGTCTTCGACAATATCCTGATCAGCGGCTTCGTCATGCACGATGTCGGCTCGAGCGGCTCACCCGATTCGGACGGCGCCGGGATCAGCCTGCGCGCCGAGGGCAAGTCGGACACCGTTCTCAGCGCCGCTCCGGAAGGCGCGTCGGAGGGGGCAACGATGTTCGGCAATGTCGTGATCAGCAACGGAATCATCGACGGCACCACCACCGGCTACCGGCTCGGCACCGACGGGCAGGAGGATTCGATCTGGTCCAACGTCTCGGTCCAGAACGTCGTCGTCAACGGCCATGACAATGCCGCGCTGGACAATCAAAGCGACGAGACCCTTGTGGTCGGCGGGTCGCCCGGCCCGGATCTTCTCGACGCCGCGGACAGTACGACCGGCCAGCTGGTCATCTACGGAGTCGACGGCGACGACCGGATCATCGGCGGATGGAACGACGATCTGCTCGACGGCGGGCCCGGCAACGACCTGATCTACACCCGCGGCGGAATCGACACCGCATCGGGCGGCGACGGCAATGACGGCGTCTATTTCGGCGCTTATTTCAATCAGCATGCCGCGGGCGGCGACACGCCTCCGGGTGGCGACACCCCTCCCGGCGGCGAGACC
Organism: Alphaproteobacteria bacterium; assembly: GCA_028293055.1. Taxonomy (GTDB): domain Bacteria; phylum Pseudomonadota; class Alphaproteobacteria; order Sphingomonadales; family Sphingomonadaceae; genus Allosphingosinicella. The sequence continues at coordinate 1,230 of JAQGLD010000540.1, read as the reverse complement.
CCTCCGGGCGGCGATTCGCCCCCGGGCGGCGACAGCGCCGGGGCAAGCGACGCCTTCGCCGCGAGCAGCGAATTCGCGCCGATGATCAGCCATTTCGATAATGCCGACGGCGGCAGCGGAACCGACACGTTCGTGCTGCAGGGCAATTATTTCCATGCCAATCTTGCGCGGGTGACCAATTTCGAAGTGCTGCTGGTCGCTTCGGGCTTCGATCCGAGCTTCGACTTCCTGCACGGGCGCGAACCCGTGGACGGGCCGTCCCTCTCGGCAAGCCTCGCCGCTCCGGTGCTCGATCAGACCTTTTTCTACAATATCCACGCACCCAATTCGCTGGTCGCCCCGGGGACGGTGTTCACGGTGGTCGGATCCGGCTTGCAGGTCGGCGAGACCCTGATCTTCGACGGCTCGGACGAGCGCGACGGATCGTTCCGGATGTTCGCCGGAAAAGGGCTCAACGTGCTTTCGGGCGGCAAGGGCGACGACGGCTTCTTCTACGGCGGCAACCCGTACGGCACCCACGACCATGTCGACGGAGGCGCTGGCACCGACTCACTCGCCTTCCGCGGGGATTATAGCGGCGGCAACCGAATCGTGTTCGACAACAATGCCTTCAGCAATATCGAGCTCGTCGTCGCGCTGACCGGCCACAGCAATGCCTATGGCGGCACGGTCGTCCCCGGAGGCTATGATTATGATTTCACCATGGCGGACGGCAATGTCGCCGCCGGCAAGCAGTTGCAGATCATCGCGACCTCGCTCGGCGCCGATGAAAGCCTGACCTTCGACGGCCGCGCCGAGACCAATGGCAGCTTCAAGGTGATGGGCGGCGCCGGTGACGATTCGATCCTCGGAGGCCATCTCAACGACTTCCTCTACGGCGGCCTCGGCGCCGATTCGATGTCGGGCGGCGACGGTGCCGACACCTATGTCTACCGGACGGTCGACGATTCGACTGCGGCCCATACCGATACGATCGACCTCAGCGTCGGCGACAAGATCGACCTTTCGGCCATACCCGGCCTGTTCAACTTCATCGGCAGCGCCGCCTTCGGTCATCATGCCGGCGAGCTCAGGGCGTTCGAGCAGACCGCAGGCCATTGGGTGGTCCAGGGCGATGCCAACGGCGACGGGATCGCCGATTTGGTAATCAACGTGAATGCGGGCGCGCCCGGCATCACCGCGGACTCGTTCGTGCCCTGATTGTGGGGGAGCAGGCGCGCCGCCCGCCCG
>JAQGLD010000481.1 GCA_028293055.1 Alphaproteobacteria bacterium | reverse complement strand
CGGTCGCGTTCCAGGTGACCTGACCATAGCCGGCATAGCTTTTCGACCGAACCTCCGAGGCGCGATCGATCGAGCGGCACCCAATCTGCGAGCCGAAGCCGGCCGATCCGATGCAGGGATCCAGAATCACATATTGAAAGCCGGTGGTTTGACCCGCCGTCGTGTAGCCCGTGATGGCGTTGGAGTTGGGAGTCGCGGCATCGTCGCTGACATGTTCGTGAAAGTAATAGAGTCCCAGGACATAATCGAAGGACCTGATTGTGCCGACCGCCTGGAACTCTTGGCTGAACTGGCGCTGGCGCAGGTCGGCAAGGCTGTAGCGGCTGAAGTTGCAGGCTGCGCCAGTACAGCCCGGAGCGACCACCGGCACGCGATGCGCACCGCCGCTATTGTCCCACTGCGTCACATCGACTCCGCGCCAGGCGGTGATGGAGCGCAATTCGAGTTCCGGCGCCAGCTTCAGACTGAAGCTGTTGGTGAAGCCGAACGTCTTGTCCACACTCGGCTGCTGCGGCACGCCGATGTCGGCGACCTTCATGCGCTTATTCCCTTCGACGACGACGCCCGGCAGCAGCGGTTTCACCGTCCCGGTGAGGTTCGTATAGGCCGTGCCGGGTAGATAGCAGGCCGGCTGAGACGCCTGGGTTCCAGCGACGCAGCCGTTCGGATTGTAGCTCAGCAGCTGGCTGTAAAAGGGTGAGTTGGAGTCGCGTCCATTGTCGTAGGCAAAGTCGTCGGTGATCTGGGAGGTCGGCTTCCAGCGTACCGCAGCCCGAATTCCATGACGGTCGTAATAATTCCACCCTGTCTGTCCGGCGAGCGGGTTCTTGGTGGTCGCATCCTGATGCTGGATGACGCCATCGACCTTGAAGCTGAGACCGGCAATTTCCGGGAGATCGACGTGGATGTCGGTGCTGTAGGATCCGTAATTGCCGACACTGCCGCTCATGCGGCCTTCGAACTCGCCCGAGGGCGCCTTCGAGACCAGGCTGAGCGCGCCGCCTTCCGTGTTGCGACCGAACAGGGTTCCCTGCGGACCCTTCAGGACCTCCACCCGCTCGAGGTCGAAGAGGGCGGAATTGAGGCCGTGCTGGCGGCCCAGATAGACCCCGTCGACGTAGATGCCGACACCCTGTTCGCGCGCGGGCTGGTTCGCGTCGAGCGGCACGATGCCTCGAATGCCGATGGTGAGTGCGCTCTGACGGGCTTCGAAGGTAGCGATGCGGAGCGACGGAATGGCCCCGTCGGCGAGGTCGTAGAGGCTCTGGACGTGGCGGTCCTGGAGTGCCGTCGGAGTCAATACGTTGATCGCGATCGGGGTGCTCTGGAGGTTCGTCTCGCGCTTGGTGGCGGTCACCACGATTTCGTCGAGGCCTGCGGGGCCCCCATCGCCCTCGACAGCGTCGGCCGCGGCAAGCTGGGCAGGCGCCGGACTCGCCCCTGAGGCATTCTGATCCTGGGGGGCTGCCGGGGCCGCCTGGGCGAAAGCCGGCGAGGCGGACAGCAGGCAAGCTCCGGCCAGGAGGGAGAGCCGTAGGCGCAAGGGGCGGCCGAACGGGCCATTTGCCCTCGGATCGTGAGCATTCCCAGTCGGCCCGCAATATCTTCCATCGCCGATGGAATCGTTGCGGCGCGCGAAGTCGAGTTGGGCAGTGCGAGACATCAGAAGACCCCCTAAGGTGCAGGCGTTGCAGTCAGCTCGCCGAACTTTGCGAGTCTGCTCGCCATTCGGTTAGGAGGCGTTTGTGATGGTCATGTTACAAGCGGAAGGATCCACGAAATATGTAAGTGCGCAATGTAGATGACTTCGAAATGTAGTAAAATTGCAATACATTGTAGCGTACAATTGTGAAGCAGCAATTGCAGGTGTATTTGGGTTTACTAGCGGCTGTTGGACGTCTCCGGGAAGCGCGGAGGCGCTCGTCAGGCGGCCTCGTTGTCGAGGGCGTAGCCGGCCGACCGCACGGTCCGGATCAGATCCTGGGCGCCGTCGACATTGATCGCTTTGCGAAGCCGGCGGATGTGGACGTCGACGGTACGGGCCTCGATGTCGCTGTCGCGGCCCCACACCGCGTCGAGCAGACGTTCGCGCGAGAAGACGTGGCCGGGATGCTCAAGGAAATGGCGGAGCAATTTGAACTCGGTCGGTCCGAGCGGCACGGGAGTGCCCGCACGCCGCACCTTATGGGTGGCGATATCGAGCTCTACGTCGTGAAAGCTCAAGGTCACGCCGGCGAGGGCAGGGCGGACCCGGCGGAGGACCGCCTTTGCGCGGGCAACGAGCTCGACCGGACTGAATGGCTTGACCACGAAATCGTCCGCTCCGGTTTCGAGCCCGCGCACCCGATCGCTTTCCTCGCCCCGGGCAGTCAGCATGATGATCGGGATGTTGGCCGTCTCGGGCATCCGCCGAAGTCGCCGACACACCTCGATTCCTGCCAACTCCTCGATCATCCAGTCCAGAAGCACGATGTCGGGTGTGCGCTCGTGCGCGAGGAGCAGCGCTTCCTCGCCGCTGGCGGTTGAGAGCACATCGAAATCCTCACGCTCGAACGTCCAGCGGAGCAGCTCGATCATCGCCGGATCGTCCTCGACGAGCAGCAGGCGGGTCTTGTGCATGTCTACCAAAAGCCCTTCGCCATTTCGATGAAGTCGAGGTGCAGTGCTTTTGTGACAATCGGGTGACCCGCTCCGGCGAGTTCAGCTTGGCAGGCCCTGTCGCGGCCTCGTCAATCGCCGCGCAAGACTACGGAACATGGGACGGAGCCTGCCGGCCCTCCGATCTGTCTGCCGACCACGCCGAAAAGGGTCGCGATACAGAGCAGGCCGCCGCGCGCGATTGCGGACGCCACTGGACCGGGAGCACCGGCACGCCGCGCAGCCGGCTGGAGAACGCCTCGACGAGATCGTCGTCGAGTGCCGCCGCTCAGGCGGCCATCGGCTCCCGGCTGTACCGCCTGGCGGCCGCCTTCGACCGGGCGAGCGAGGCCACCAGCCGCAATCCTTCGGGCCATGGCCCGGCACTCGCCGTCTGGCGCCGGGGAACCCGTACGCGCCGGCTTCCCCACAAGCGTGCCAGGGCGGTGGCCTTTCCCTCTTCCTCCTCGCTGATGAGGAGCGACGGGAAGGGCAGCGGCAAGGAGGGCATCGGCCGGAATTCGGCGCAGCGGGGATCCGCTTCCTCGCCATTCGGGTCGAGCGGCGAGACCAGCATGGCGCCGCCGATCCTGCCCAGCAAATGGGCAGGCCGGGCAAGAGTGGCCCAGATCGTCAAGGCTACGCAGCCGAGGCCATGGCCAACGATCATGACCGGGCGTGTCGCGCTCTCGATCGCATCGCCGAGCACATCCATCCAGGCGTCACGCCGGGGATAGGACCAATAAGGAAGATCGACCCGGCGGACATTGGGAAGGTCGTCCCAATAGCTGAGCCAATGGCCCTGGCGGACGCCGTCGAGGCTGGGAATGGTCAGGATCGGCGTATCGCCAAGCGCGAGCAGGGCTCGCTCGACCGGGTCGGGGCGGCGGACAGGGACGCTCATTCAGGCCTCCTTGATTGCGCCTCCGGTGGTCCGGCCAGCCGCTGGTTGCTGCTTTTCTTACGCTGCGACTCGTCCTGGAGGAAGCGAGTGTCATCCGGACTCGATCCGCTGGCAATGGTCGAGCGATGAAGCGGCGCCCGCGCGAGCCATGCCGTAATCGTCGGTCGACGAGCGAAAACGGTTCCTGCCCGGCCGGCAGATGGCCGGCTGGGCAAGTGACGTGGCGGCAAGGGGACGATTTTCTGCTTGGCTGTTCGCGAAAATCGATCATCCTCTTCTTAGGCAAGCGGGGGGCGGCGATGTCGAACAGGCAATTTCGGGCGTTCGTCAGCTATTGTCATGCTGACCGCACATTCGCTTCCAATCTGCAGCGTCGGCTCGAATCCTACCGCCTGCCGAGACGATTGGCCGACCGGGTGGAGCCGCTGGCCGGCCAAGCGCGTGGACGTATCGGTCCGGTCTTCCGCGACCGGGCGGACCTGTCCGCATCGGCTGACCTGTCGGCGGCGGTGCGCGAAGCGATCGCGGAATCTTCCGCGCTGGTGGTGGTGGCGTCGCCCGAGGCGGCCGGCTCGATCTGGGTGGCGCGCGAGATCGAGCTGTTCCGCGAGTTGCATCCGGACGCACCGATCCTCGTAGCCCAGGCACGCGGCGCGCCGGGCGAAGCGACGCCGCCGGCGCTCCTACGGCCCGGCACCGAACCGCTCGCTGCCGATTTCCGGCCCGAGGGGGACGGGCGGAGGCTCGCTTTCCTCAAGATCGTCGCGGGGCTGGCCGGGCTGCCGCTCGACACGCTCGTTCAGCGCGATGCGCAGCGGCAGATTCGCCGCGTGACGGCGGCCACGCTCGGGGCGGGCCTGGTGGCATTAGTGATGGCGGGGCTGCTGCTGATCGCGCTCCAGGCGCGGGGCGAGGCGGAGCGGCGGCGCGCAGGCGCGGAAGGGCTCGTCAAATTCATGCTCACGTCGCAACGGCCGCGTTTGCGGGAGGTGGGACGGCTCTCGATCATGCAGGAGACGAATGAGCGCGCCCTGCGCTATTTCGACGAGCAGGGGGATCCACAGTCTCTTTCCGATCCGAGCATCGAGCTGCGCGCGCTCGTTCTCCATGCCATGGGTGAGGACGAGGCGATGGCTGGACAGAAGGACAAGGCGAGCGCGCGTTTCCGCGAAGCCTATGCCGCCACGCTCGGAGCACTCAGGCGACGGCCTGCCGACCCCGATGCGGTCTTTGCACACGCTCAGAGCGCTTTCTGGATCGGCGACACCGCGCTGGACCGCGGTCAATATGACGAAGCACGGACGGCATGGGAAGAATATCTCCGCCAGGCCCA
>JAQGLD010000477.1 GCA_028293055.1 Alphaproteobacteria bacterium | reverse complement strand
CCGGGAACGACCGGGTGGCCCGGCCCGACCTTGAGCAGGGTCGCCGGGCGATAGAGTCCGCCGTTGAACAGGGTGGCGTAACCGGTAGCGAGGTGGAGCGGAGTGACCGCGATGCCGTGACCGTAGCCGACCGTCATCGTCGCGATATCGCCCCAGTTCGCGCCGGGAGTCAGCGTCCGGCCGCGCTCGCGAAGTTCGACCGCGACCGGATCGAGGAAGCCCATCTTCTTGAGGAAGGCCTGCTGCCGCGCCGAGCCGACCTGGGCTGCGATCTGCGCAGTGCCGATGTTCGAGCTTTCCTTCATGATCTCGGCGATGCTGGCGCGGCGCCCGAAGGGGTGGGTATCGGTGATCGTGAATCGCCCGGCATGGAGCACTCGCGGGCAATTATATTCCTGGCCGAAGCTGGAAATGACTCCGCTGTCCAGCGCCATCGCCACGGTGAACGGCTTGAACGTCGAGCCGAGCTCGTAGACCCCGAGCGTGGCGCGGTTGAATCGCGCCTCCATCGAGCCGTGACCGGGCACGTTGGGGTTGAGCTCGGGAAGCGAGGTCATTGCGAGGATCTCGCCGGTCTGGATGTCGAGCACGACTCCGGCCGCCCCGACCGCGCTGAACTCCGCCATCGCGGCGCCGAGCTCGGCCTCGAGCGCCTGCTGGACCCGGGCGTCGACCGCGAGCTGGATCGGTTCCCCGCGGGTCTTGGGCTGGAGCAGCTGGCCGTTATAGGCGCGCTCGATTCCGGCTTCGCCCTGGCCGTCGAGATTGGTGTAGCCGACGACATGGGCGGCGAGCTGGGTCTGCGGATAGAGTCGCTCCGGCTCGCGGCTGAACTCGATCGCCGGCTCGCCGAGCGCGTTCACGGCCGCGACCAGCTCGGGCATCGCCCGGCGGTCGAGAAAGACGAAGCTCTTGCCCGAGCGCAGCACGGCGCGAAATTCGGCGGCGCTCTTGCCGGGGATCAGCTGGGCGAGTTTCACCGCGAGTTCGTCGGGATTGCCGAGCAGGCGGTTGGGATGGATCGCGATCGACCAGGCGTCGATCGAGCGGGCGAGCGGGATTCCGTTGCGGTCGATGATATCGCCGCGGGCCGGCAGCAGCGGGTTGCCGACCAGGCCCGAACCCGAGCGGTCGGTGGCGATCTGAAGATAGAGCAGGCGTCCCGCGATGAGTGCGGTGACGCCGGCGAAGAGCAGCATCACCAGCATCAGCCGCTGATAGGTCAACGCAATCGTCTTGCGCTCGCCGGCGCTAGGAAACCGATCCTGTTGCAAAGCGAATGCGGTCATCGCGTCCCGGCGCTCCGTTCGCGACCGGTCTTCTCGACGCGACTAGGACGCGTGGCCATGCCGAGCTCGCTGGCGATCGATTCGATCCGCGACGGCTTGGCCGTCCTCGGGGGCTGGGCGGAAGAGGTAGTGAAGCTCGCATTGTGGATCAGCGACGGCTTGGCCGGGCGCGGGGCCGGGGCGGTGGTGAAGCTGGCATTGTGGATCAGCGACGGCTGGCTCGGAGCGGCGCTGGCGGTCTGGACCGCGCGGATCAGCTTCGGCTGCGCCGGGGCTTCGGCGGGCGCCTTGGCGATCCTGGTCCGCGCCGGCTTCGCCACGGTCTCAGCCTTGGCCGCGGCCGGGCTCGGCTTGCTTGCCGACGCAGCCGGCTGATCGGCGCCGGTGTCGAGCGACGCCAAACGGACTTCGGCGCTGCGCTGCTCGACGCTCGCATCGCGAGTCTCGAGCCGGGCGAGGCTGACATGATCGGGGATGAACTGGTTTGCGGCCGGAGCGGAAAGCGCCAGCACATTGGCGTTCCAATCCTCGAGCTGGGCGAGCCGGCCGCGGGTGCCGAGCTCGGTCTGCAGCGACCGTATGTCGCGCTGGGTGGTCACGATCTGGCGCTCGACCTTGGTGAGGTCGGCGCGTTCGGTCGCGACCTTGAGCGACACCATGTAGCAGCCGAGCGCCGCTCCGCCGACGGTTGCGACCCACAGGACCGACTTGAAGCTCCTCGCGATCATGCCGCTATTCCTTCTTCATTCCATGCTTTGGCGCCGGTTCGGCGTGCGACTCGAAGCGTCGCCGAACGCGCGCGGGGATTGGCCTTGACCTCGTCGTCGCCGGCCCGGACCGGCTTGGCGACGGCTTCGAAGCTCGGAGCGGCGGCGTCGCGACGCTCGGGGAGATGGCGTGATCCACCCGGCATCCTGCCGCTACGTTCGGTTAAGAAGCGTTTAACCAGACGGTCTTCGAGGCTGTGAAACGTAACCACGGCGAGACGCCCGCCGGGCTTGAGCACCTGCTCGGCGGCGGCGAGGCCGCCCTCGAGCTCGGCAAGCTCCTCGTTGAGGTGGATCCGGATCGCCTGGAAGCTTCGAGTCGCCGGATCCTTCTTCATCCCGGCATGCCAGCCGAGCGAGCGGCGCACGATGTCGGCGAGCTGCCCGGTGCGCTCGATCGGGCGGCCGGCAACGATCGCCCGGGCGATGCGGCGCGACTTGGGCTCCTCGCCATAGCGCCAGAGCACGTCGGCAATGTCTTCTTCCGACGCGTTGTTGACGAAATCGGCGGCGCTCTCGCCGTCCTGGCTCATCCGCATGTCGAGCGGGCCATCGCCCTGGAAGGAAAAGCCGCGCTCGGGCTGGTCGAGCTGCATCGACGACACGCCGATATCGAGGGTCACCCCGTCGACCGAGTCGACCCCGCGATCGGCAAGCGCCTGACGCATCCGGGAAAAGCGATCCGGCACAAGCGTCAGGCGCCCCCCGCTCGAGGCAGCGAGAACTTCGCCATACTGGATCGCATCGGGATCGCGATCGAAAGCGAAGACTCGGGCCGCCCCTTTCTGGAGAAGGGCTTTGGTATAGCCGCCGGCACCGAACGTGCCGTCGACATGGATCTCGCCGGGGACGACGGCGAGGCCGGCGACCACTTCGTCGAGGAGCACCGGGACATGCGGGGCGATGGGTCCGGTGGGGTTGGGGGCGCCTGCGGGACTCACAGCGCGATCCCTTTCTCTTCGAGGCGGTAGGCAGCGATTTCCTTGAGGTCGCGGCCGCCCTCGGCGAGCGCGACTTTCGGATTCCAGATCTCGACGATGCCTCCGACTCCGACGAACAGAGCTAGGTCCTCGATCCGGCCCTTGCGGCGCATCATCGGCGGCAGGACGATCCGCCCGCTGCTGTCATAGGGCACATCGTCGGTCATGCCGAACAGGCGGCGGGCGCGGGCATAATGCTCTTCGACGGCGGCGCCCTTGCCTTCCTCGACCAGCCGGCGGCGCTCCATCTCCTCATAGAGGTTGCGCGCGTAGCTGCGGCCATAAGCGGTGAGGCAGGGGGAGACTTCGTGGGCTCCGACCACGATTGCGCGGGCGTCGGACTGGCGGTCGATTACGTTGCGGACGAATGCAGGAACGGAGAGGCGCCCTTTGGCGTCCACCGCGTTGAGCGCGCTTCCGTTAAAGAAGTCGACAATCTCCACGCCCCTGATCCACCCCCGATAAAACACAGACCTTCCCTGCCGCCGGAAGCGCACCGCGCGTCCTCGTCGACTGTCATTCAGACAGAGAAGTGCCCCGAACTCTTAGGAGGGCGTGGATAACATCGTTGGGATGGGGATGAAAGGGGATTTCATGCCATTTTTGGGGATTTGACGGTATTTAGAGAGGGTTCTACCGCCAATTCGTGGTTTGTTCTACCCCCTGTTCGGGGCTTGTTCCGCGTTGAAAAGCCTGTGGATAAG
>JAQGLD010000431.1 GCA_028293055.1 Alphaproteobacteria bacterium | reverse complement strand
AACGGCAACCTGCCGAGCGCGTAGCGCTCCATCCCGAACAGGCGCTCGAGCGTGGCGTTGATCCACGCCGGCGGCATCGAATCGTCGCTGTCGGTCTTGCCGGTGAGCCGGCCGATGCCGCGCGCCGCAGCCGCGAGCGGGAAAAGCAGGCTGTTGAACCAGCTCATCATCTCGAGCTCGAGCCCTGCTGCCTCGATCACCGCTGCGAGGCTCTTGCGGGTATAGCGCCTTTTGTGATGGTTGACCTCGTCATGCGCGCTCCACATCCAGGGATGGGCGGGCACGGTGATCAATATCTTCCCGCCCGGCCTGAGCCGCTCGGCAATGCTGACCAAGGCTTCCCTGTCCTCCTCGACATGCTCGAGCACGTCGAGGATCGCGACCAGATCGTAGGCCCCGGTCTCGACCCCCGACAAAGCCGGCAGCGGCGCATCCCGGATCGTGCTTCCGAGCCGGCCGCTGGCGATCATCCGGGCGGCCGGATCGATCTCGATTCCGTCGACCCTGCCGAAGCGCTTGAGCATCATCAGATTGTGGCCGGTGCCGCAGCCGATCTCGAGAATTCGGGCTTCGGCGGGTAGCCTGATCCTGCGCCGGATCAGGTCGGCGAGGATCTCGCGGCGCGCCCGGTACCACCAGTGGCGCTCGTCGAGCTCGGCCATCCGATCGTAGACAATCCGCTCCATCAGGCAAACACCCAGTAACGCTGGATTCCGTAGGTGGCGAGCGGGGTCAGCGTCACCGAGGGGATGATCGGCCACCAGGTCGGCCCGTGGAACGGGCCGGTCAGCACCCAGGTGAACAGCACGTTGAGGCCAAGGCCGAACGTCTGGACGATGACGAAGCGCGCCTGGGTCGCCGCATTCCGCTCCCTCTTGCCATGGCCCTTGAAGCTCCACCGGCTGTGCATGACATAGCCGATCGCGACCGCGATTCCGAATGCGACGAACACCGCCAGCACGGGGTGCATGACATAGGTCGCCAGCGGCCAGTAGATCGCCGAATAGATGAGCGACGACAGTCCGCCGACGATTCCATAGCGGATGAGCTGACCCAGCATTTCCCGGTTCGCGCCGGTCGTGATGTTAGGCGCGATCGTCCTGCTCCTGCTTGCCCTTTGCCGTGCAGCCACTAATGCCCCGGTGAGCGGTTGAAAAGGGCGATGGGCATGGAGGCGCTGGACCGTCTCGAAAAGCATTGGCGATGGTGGGTGGTGCTGTTCTGGCTCGCCGCCGCGATCCTGATGACGATCGGCCACTGGAGGGGAATCCAGGCCTTCGCGCTTCCCGATACCGACGACAATATGCGGATCATGCAGGTTCGCGCCTGGCTCGACGGCCAGGGCTGGTTCGACCTCAGGCAATATCGGCTCAATCCGCCCGACGGGGCCAACATCCACTGGTCCCGGCTCGTCGACCTGCCCATCGCCGGGATCAAGCTCGCATTGATGCCGCTGATCGGCGGGGCCGGTGCCGAAAAGGTCGCTGTGACGCTGGCGCCCTTGCTGCCGATGGCGGTGGCGATGCTGGCGATGGGGTTCGCGACACGCCGGCTGATCGCACCCTTGGCCTTCGGCCTCGCGATCGCCATCCTGCTTTGCGCCCCTTCGACCCTTGCGATGTGGACTCCGCTTCGCATCGACCATCATGGCTGGCAGCTCGCGCTCCTCGCCTGGTCGGTGGCTGCACTGACCGATCCCAAGCCAGCGCGCGGCGGTCTCGTCCTCGGCGTGTCGACCGCGCTCTCGCTGACCATCGGCCTCGAGATGCTGCTCTACCTCGCCGTCGCCGGCACCTGCGTCGCCCTGATGTGGGTGCGCGACAGCAGCGAGGCGCGGCGGCTCGCCGCTTATGGCGCCAGCCTAGCCGGCGGCTGCTCGCTCGGTTTCGTCCTGTTCGCCTCCTACGCCAACCGCGCTCCGGTCTGCGACGCCTTGTCGCCGGTCTGGCTCTCGGCGATGATCGGCGCGGGCGCAGTGGCGGTTTTGCTGTCGGTCGTCCCGGCTGCATCCTGGAAGGCCCGCTTGCTGTTCGCGGCCGCGGGCGGAGCGGTCGTCGCTGGGGGTTTCGCCTGGGCCTGGCCGGGCTGTCTCGGCCCGCTCGAACATGCCTCGCCCGAGCTCAAGAGCCTGTGGCTCGACAATGTCCGCGAGGCGCGGCCGCTCTATCTCCACGGCCTCGAGACCAGCATCGTGGTCGCCGCTTTGCCGGTCGCCGGCCTGATCGGCTATGCGGTCATGCTCTGGCGCGAGCGCCGCGACCCCGATCGGCTCGCTTTATGGGCGGCGACGGCCGCGCCGGCGCTGCTCGCCGCCTTGCTCCTCCTCTGGCAGAGCCGCGCCGGGCCGGCCGCGCAGCTGCTCGCAGTGCCGGGAGCGACCGCTCTCGGCTGGGCGATCATCCCCCGGATCCATTCGTCGAAGCTGATGCTGGTGCGGGTCCTGGGCACCGTCGCCGCCTTTCTCCTGGTCTCCGGAATCCTGCCGCGCCAGGCCGCCACCCTGATCCCGCAGAAGAACAAGCCGGTGATGAAGGTAGTCAACCGAGCCAACGCACTCTGCCCCTCGCTCTTCGCCATGCGCCCGGTGGCCCTGGTGCGGAAGGGGCTTGTGCTGACCTCGGTCGACCTCGGCCCCCGGCTGATCACCGTCACCCATCACGACGCGGTCGCTGGCCCCTATCATCGCAACGGCCAGGACATTATCGACGTCATGCGCGCCTTCCGCGGCAGCGCCGACGAGGCCAAGGCGATCGTCGACCGCCGGCACATCGACTATGTCCTGGTCTGCCCGGCGCTGTCCGAAACGACGGTCTACGCTTCCGCCGCGCCGAAGGGCTTCTATGTCCAGATCAACCGCGGCCAGCTGCCCGCCTGGCTCGCCCCGGTGCCGCTCCCGGATCGCTCTCCGTTCAAGATGTGGCGGGTGGTGAAGGCGCCGGCGTCCAGCGCGACCTAGACTAGACCTGGAAGCTGATCGAGATTCCGTCGATCACGAACTGGGCGGCGAGGGCGGCGAGGATCACACCGAGCAGGCGGGTCAGCATCGCCTCGATCTTGTAGCCGAGCAGCCGCATCAGCCGCCGGGCGGCGAGCAGGGCGATCAGCGTGAGCAGCAAATTGGCGGCGAGCGCTGCGAGCACGGTCGCGCTCTGCTCGATTCCGGTGCTGCGCGCGGCGAGCAGCATGGTCGAGGCGATCGAGCCCGGTCCCGCGATCATCGGTATCGCCATTGGAAAGACCGAAATATCCTCATGCTCGGCGTCGATCGTCTGCGCCCTCGTCTCGCGACGGGCGGTGCGGCGCTCGAACACCATGTCGATCGCGATCAGGAAAAGCATGATCCCACCGGCGACGCGGAAGGCGGCGAGGCTGATTCCGAGCGCCTTGAGCAGGCCCTCGCCGAGCAACCCGAAGAAGAGCAGGACCGCGGCGGCGATCGCGACCGATCGGAAGGCCATGGCCCGGGTCTCGGCGGCGGGATGATCCTTGGTGAGGCCGGCGAAGATCGGCGCGCAGCCCAAGGGGTCGATCACGACGAAGAAGGTGACGAAGGCCGAGACGAACAGCTCAACCACCGGCCTTCACCCCGCTGACTTCCTCGAGCACCAGGCGATGCGTTCGGCCGTCCCACAGCCAGAGCCGGAAGAGGTGCGCGCCCTCCTCGCCCTTGAGGCCGTCGGTGCGCCAGGCCAGGCTGCCGTCCTCGGAGGCGCCGCCGGCGAGCCGGCCGGTTTCCTGCGCGGCATAGCTCACCCGCTGGGCAGACGGCATGAGATTGTCGGCCTGGTAGAGGATATCGGACGCGAGGCGGGCCGGATCGGGCGTCGCGCCCTTCGCTCCGCGAAGGTTTCCGCAGGCGGCACGGATGACGACCGGCCTGTCGGACGCGGAAACCGGCCGCGGCGTCTCCCGGCCATGATCGAGCAGCCATTTCCAGCCGCCGTCGGCCTGGTGCTGCCAGACGGTGGTGAAGGTGCCGGTCGATTTGCCGCCCTTGCGGACCCAAGGGCCGGTGTTGATCGCGGTGCTGCCGTCGCAGGCGACCCAGCTCCGTCCCGGCCACCACATCACCGCGACCGGCGGATCGCGGAGGGGCGCGAGCAGGGCCTGGGCGTTGGTCGCGGCCGGGCCGAAGGTGATCGCATCGGGCGCCGCGAAGGCCCGGAACGCGGTCCACTGACCCCTGGTCTGCGCCATGGCGGCGAAAGCGCGCTCCGCCCCGATCGAATCCTGCGCCGGCGCAGCGGCGGCGAGGAGCAGGACGGCGAGCATTACAAGCCCGCCGGCGGCGGCATGCCGGCCCGCAGTTGAGCGGCGACCAGGGTGTTACGAAGCAGGACTGCGATGGTCATCGGGCCGACCCCTCCCGGCACCGGAGTGATCGCCCCGGCGACCTCTTTCGCCTCGGCAAAGGCGACGTCGCCGAGCAGGCGGGTCTTGCCGTCCTCGCCGGACTGGCGGTTCATGCCGACATCGATCACCGTCGCGCCCGGCTTGATCCAGTCTGCCTTGACCAATTCGGGCTGGCCTACGGCGACGACGAGGATGTCCCCCCGGCCGACGACCTCGGCGAGGTTGCGGGTGCGGCTGTGCGCAAGGGTGACGGTGCAATTCTCGCGCAGCAGAAGCTGCGCCATCGGCTTGCCGACGATGTTCGACCGGCCGACGACGACCGCCTCCAGCCCGCTCAGGTCGCCCAGCTGGTCCTTGAGCAGCATCAGGCAGCCGAGCGGGGTACAGGAGACCAAGCCGTCCTCGCCGACCGCAAGCCGGCCGGCGTTGATGACATGGAAGCCGTCGACATCCTTGTCCGGGTCGATCGTGTCGATCACCGCCTTGTCGTCGATTCCGGCGGGGAGCGGTAGCTGGACGAGAATGGCGTCGACCGACTCGTCGTCGTTCAACCGTTCGACCAGGGCGACCAATTCCTCCTGGCTGGTCGTCTCGGGCAGGCGGTGCTCGAAGCTGGCCATGCCGGCCTCGACCGTCGCCTTGTGCTTGGAACGCACATAGATCTGGCTCGCCGGATCGTCGCCGACCAGCACCACGGCAAGCCCCGGGACCCGGTCCATCGTCGCGACGAAATCGGGGACCGCGGCGGCAACTCGCTCCCGAAGCCGGGCGGCAAAGGCTTTTCCGTCGATGAGCCTTGCGCTCATCCGGAGTAGCCGGCGGCGATGTCGGACGCTGCCCCGGCCAGCAGCATGCGCAGCGCCGAGATGATCAGCAGTACGACCAGAGGCGAGAAATCGAGCCCCCCGAAATCGGGAAGGATCCGGCGGATCGGCCGGTAGAGCGGCTCGGTCATCCGATCGAGCGCATTGAGGAAGGAACGGACGAAATCGCTGTGCGTGTTGATGACGTTGAACGCGACCAGCCAGCTCAGGATCGCCTGCGCGATGATGATGTAGATCACCACCCGAAGCAGCAGATCGATCACACCCAATAACGAAATCAGCATTCTTCACTCCCCGGCGCACACCGGCGCATTTAGGCGACCGTTTCCGCCTCGGCAATGGCAGGGCCGGGGGTGACGGCCCGATTCCCATGGCTTGCTCAGGGTGCGAAACGGCGAGGCTCGGCCTTGGCGAGGATCAGGGCGAAGGTCTCGTCCGCGTCGGTCCATTCCTCGACCACTTCCCAGCCGCCCGCCTTGAGCAGCAGCCGAGCGTCGCGGACTCCGTATTTGTGGCTGTTCTCGGTGTGGATGGTTTCGCCGGCCTTCATCGAGAAGCCGATCCCGTCGACGGTGAAGGCAAGGTCGCATTGCGCCTCGAGATGCATCTCGATCCGCGCCAGGCGGTCGTTCCACAGGGCGCGATGGCGGAAAGCCTGGATCGGGATGGTCCCCTCCAGCTCGCCAGTGATGCGGTGGAGGAGGTTGAGGTTGAAGGCCGCGGTCACTCCCGCCGGATCGTCATAGGCCTTGAGCAGGATCGCTTCGTCCTTGATCCGGTCCATCCCGATCAGCAGCATCGATTCCTCGCCGAGCGTCTCCTTCATCGCGCGAAGCAGGTCGACTGCGGTCGCCGCGACCAGATTGCCCACCGTCGAGCCCGGGAAGAAGCCCAGCTTGGGCGCCGCCTCCACCGCTTCGGGGAGCCGGATCGGATGCATGAAGTCCGCCTCGACCGGAAGCACCGCGAGACCCGGGAACTCGGCCTGGAGCTCGGCGGCGGAATCGCGCAGGAACTCGCCCGAAATGTCGATCGGGACATAAGAGGAAGGCGAGACCGCGCGCAGCACCACCGGAGTCTTGGCCGAGGAGCCCGAGCCGAACTCGATCACCGCACGCCCGGCGCCGGCGATTCGTGCAACCTCGCCGGAGTGCCGCTCGAGCAGGGCGCGATCGGCGCGGCTGAGATAATATTCGGGAAGGCGGGTGATCTCCTCGAACAGCTCGGAGCCGCGGCGATCGTAGAACCATCGCGCGGGGATCGCCCGCGTCGGGGCGGAGAGGCCGGCGATGACATCGGCGCGGAAGGCCGGGTCCGCCTCCGCGCGTCGCGCGACGTCCATCAGAGGTCGCGCGCCAGCCGCAGCCCGGTGAACTGCCAGCGCTGGTGCGGATAGAAGAAGTTTCGATAGCTCGCTCGGACATGACCTCGCGGGGTCGCGCAGCTGCCGCCGCGAAGCACGAACTGGTTCACCATGAACTTGCCATTATATTCGCCCACCGTTCCCTGCTCCGGCCGGAATCCGGGATAGGGAAGAAAGGCGCTGGCCGTCCATTCCCAGACATCCCCGTACATCTGCCGCAGCCCCGAACGATCCGAAACGCGGATCGGCCTCACCGGTCCTGCGGAATCGAGCTGATTTCCCGAAATCGGGTCGAGCTCCGCGGCGGCGCTCTCCCAGTCCGCCTCGGTCGGAAGGCGCGCGCCGGCCCAGCGCGCAAAGGCTTCCGCCTCGTAATAAGCGATGTGACAGACCGGTTCGGAGCGATCGAGCGGGTGGAGCCCGTCGAGCCCGAAACGCAGCCAGCGGTCATCCTCCCACTGCCAGTAGAGCGGCGCCTCGATCCGGTTCTCGCGCACCCACGCATAGCCGTCGGACAGCCACAGCGCCGGATTGGAATAGCCGCCTTCCTCGATGAACCGCAGCCACTCGCCGTTGGTCACCACCCGGTCGGCAAGCTCGTGGGGGTGGAGCAGGGCGCGGTGGCGCGGCCCCTCGCAATCGAATGCGAAGCCCTCGGAATCGTGGCCGATCTCCACGATTCCGGCCTTTCCGCGAACACCGCTCATCGTCACTGCAGGCCCGACCGGCGGCTCGGGCTCGGCCGGCCAGATCGCCGCGCGCAACGGATTTTCGGCGAAGGTGGCGAGCATGTCGGTGAGCATCAGCTCCTGATGCTGCTGCTCGTGATTGAGGCCGAGCTCGACCAGGCGGAGCGCCGCCGGCGGCAGCAGGCCGAGCGCCGCAACCAAGGCTTCGTCGACCCGGCTGCGATAGTCGAGTATCTCGCTCAGCCTCGGCCGGCTGAGCATGCCGCGCCTGGCCCGGGGGTGGCGGTCGCCCTCCCCCTCATAATATGAATTGAACAGATAGGCCCATTGCTCGTCTCGCGGCTGGTAGCCGGCGACATGGTCGCGAAGGACGAACGTCTCGAAGAACCAGGTGGTGTGGGCGAGATGCCATTTGGCCGGCGAGGCGTCCGGCATAGGCTGGAGCGTTGCATCCGCATCCGAGAGCGGCGCGGCGATGGCGCGGCTGAGCGCGCGCACCTTCTGCAGCCGGTCGGGCAGCTTTTCGTCGTCGCTCGCGCGTACCTGCGTCGCCATGGTTCCTCCGCTGCCGCAAGGTTACACCAACAACAAGGTTTAGTTGAGGACCGCGGTCCCTAACCCTCCCGCGTCGAGCCCGGCTGCCACAATATATCGCCGCCTTCGCCGAGCGCGACCAGCCGGGCGAAGACGAAGAGGTGGTCGGAGAGCCGATTGAGATATTTGAGCGCCAGCGGATTGACGGGCTGCTCGGCCGCAGCCGCGAAGGCGGAGCGCTCGGCGCGGCGGACGATCGCCCGGGCAAGGTGGAGAAAAGCGGATCCACCGCCCCCGCCGGGAAGGATGAAGCTGCGCAGCGGCTCGAGCGCCTCGTTCATCGCGTCGATCTCGCGCTCGAGCCGGTCGACCTGCGGCTGGACGACACGCAGATCCATCTCGCCCGGCGCGAAATCCTCGCCCGGCGTGGCGAGGTCGGCGCCGAGATCGAACATCTCGTTCTGGACCGCGCGCAGCATCCGGGCATGGCCCTCGTCGCGGAGATGAAGGATTGCGATCCCGATCGCGCTATTGGCTTCGTCGACATCGCCGATCGCCTGCGCGCGGCTGCTCGCCTTGGCCATGCGCGAACCGTCGGCGAGGCCGGTGTCGCCGCCGTCGCCCGTCCGCGTGTAGATCCGGTTGAGCCGGACCAGTCTAGTTCTTCCCGCTGGCGAGGAGCAGGAACAGGATGATGAAGACGATTGCGATCGCCTGGTACATCACCCGCTTGCGCATCAGCTCCTGCGAACGCTGGCCGGTCAGATCCTTGCCCTGGGCCATTCCGATCACGCCGCGCACCAAAGTGTAGAGCGTGGCGCCGGCGGCGAGCAGGATGAGGATGAACAGGAGGATGGTCATAGCCTCTATCTAGGCTCCCGTGGCCGAATATCCAGCCGGGAAACGCCCGGCGAGCAGGTCCGCGGCGAGCCGCCGGGGATCCTCCCCCGAGGCACGCAGATCGGCGAGCGTCGGCGCGCCGTGGCGCTTGGCCAGCCTTTGCCCGTCCGAGCCGCGAAGCAGATCGTGGTGGTGATAGGCCGGCGTCGGCAGGCCGAGCAAGGCCTGGAGCAGGCGGTGGACATGGGTCGCGGCGAACAGATCGCGCCCGCGCACTACGTCGGTGACGCCCTGGGCGGCATCGTCGACAGTGACCGCGAGATGATAGGAGCTTGGCGCATCCTTGCGGGCGAG
>JAQGLD010000415.1 GCA_028293055.1 Alphaproteobacteria bacterium | reverse complement strand
TTGGACATCTTCTCGATACGGCCGGATTCGACCGGCTCCCCGGTCGCGGCGACGATCAGATTGCAGTCCCTCTTCTCGACCTCGTCCGGGCTCAGCCAGCGGCCGTCGGGCGCGCGATAGGTCTCGTGGGTCACCATCCCCTGGGTGAACAGCCCCTTGAACGGCTCGTCCATGTCGAGACGCCCGATCCGCTTGAGCGCGCGCGTCCAGAAGCGGGCATAGAGCAGATGGAGGATCGCATGCTCGACCCCGCCGATATATTGATCGACCGGCAACCAGCGTTCCGCCTCGGCCCGGTCGAACGGCTGGTCGGCCGGCTGGCTTGCGAAGCGGATGAAATACCAGCTCGAATCGACGAACGTATCGAGCGTATCGGTCTCGCGCCGTGCTGGCGCGGCGCAGCGCGGGCAATCGACCTCGCCCCAGGTCGGATGGCGCTCGAGCGGATTGCCGGGAATGTCGAAGCTGACATCGTCGGGCAGGACGACCGGAAGCTGATCGCGCGGCACCGGTACGGCGCCGCAGCCCTCGCAATGGACGACCGGGATCGGAGTGCCCCAATAGCGTTGGCGCGACACCCCCCAGTCGCGCAGGCGCCAGACCGTGGTGCCGTCGCCCCAGCCTTCGGATTCGGCGCGCGCGATGATCGCGCGGATTCCGTCCTCGGCCGAAAAGCCGTCGAGCTCGCCGCTGTTCACCAGGAATCCGGGGCCGGTATAAGCTTCGTCGCCGATCGGATCGGCCGCTTCCTCGATCGTCGGTGCCACCACCCGGGTGACCGGCAGGCCGTATTTGCGGGCGAAATCGAGATCGCGCTGGTCGTGCGCCGGGCAGCCGAAGACAGCGCCGGTGCCATATTCCATCAGCACGAAGTTCGCGACGTAGATGGGCAGCGTCCAGTCCGGGTCGAGCGGGTGGACGACCTTGAGACCGGTGTCGAAGCCCTTCTTCTCGGCGGTCTCGATTTCGGCGGCAGTGGTTCCGCCATGCTTGCACTCGGCGATGAAGTCGGCGAGCGCCGGATTCTCGGCGGCGAGGGCGGTCGCGATCGGGTGATCGACCGAGACCGCAGCGAAGCTTGCGCCGAACAGGGTGTCCGGACGGGTGGTGAAGACCTCCAGATCCTCGATTCCGCCGCCGGGCAGCGGCGCCGAGAGCCGGAAACGGAATCGCAGGCCCTGGCTCCGGCCGATCCAATTCTCCTGCATCAGCCGGACCTTGTCGGGCCACTGATCGAGATCGTCGAGGCCGTCGAGAAGCTCCTCGGCGAAATCGGTGATCTTGAGGAACCATTGGTTGAGCTTGCGCCGCTCGACCAGGGCGCCGGAGCGCCATCCGCGGCCGTCGATCACCTGCTCGTTAGCGAGGACGGTCATGTCGACCGGGTCCCAATTGACCTCGCTCTGCTTGCGATAGACCAGGTCCGCTTCCAACATGTCGAGGAACAGCGCCTGCTCGTGGCCGTAATAGGCCGGATCGCAGGTGGCGAGCTCCCGGCTCCAGTCGAGCGCAAAGCCGAGCCGCTTGAGCTGGGCGCGCATCGTCGCGATGTTCGACCAGGTCCATTCGCCGGGATGGACCTTCTTCTCCATCGCCGCATTCTCGGCCGGCATTCCGAAGGCGTCCCAGCCCATCGGATGGAGGACCTCGAAACCCTTCATGCGGCGATAGCGCGCCAGCACATCGCCCATCGTGTAGTTGCGGACGTGGCCCATGTGGATGCGCCCCGACGGATAGGGGAACATTTCGAGGACGTAGCTTCGCGGGCGAGCGCTGCTGTCGGATGCGTGGAAGGTGCCCCTTTCCTCCCACACCTGCTGCCAGTGCGCGTCGGCCTCGAGCGGGTTGAAGCGCGCGGCCATATCGGTGGAACTCCTAGCCGGCGATTGCGGTCCGCCGCAGGTCGCGGGCGCGGGTGAGGATGATCTCCTCGAGCTTCTGGACGGTGGCGGCGCTCATCGGCGCATTCACCCACTGCCCGCCCTGCAGCACCTGGCGCGACGCCGCGACGCGAAGCGCGTCGGCGCGCAGGTCGCGGTCGAGGATCGTCGCGGTCACCTTGACGCGCTCGTTGGGCGAGTTCGGATTGGCATACCAGTCGGTGACGATCACTCCCCCGTTGGAATCGACCTGGGCCATCGGCGCGAAGGAAAGGGTGTCGAGCGCCGCCCGCCACAGATAGGCGTTGACGCCGATCGTCGTGACCTGAGAGGCGGCAATGTCGGCCTGGCGCGCCTTGTCGATCGAGGTCCGGCCGAGGCTCTTGTTGATATCCTCGCGAACGAAATCGCAGGCCGAGACGGTGAAGGCGCAGGCGATCGCCAGGCCGAGGGAGACAGCGCGAACCATAAGGGCAGTCCTTGAAACTACAGGGGGCATGCGCCGTTATAGATATCGCCACGGGGGCGGCAAGCTATCTGTGCCGCCTTCCCGCGGGCCCGGATCATGCCTAATTCATGGTAATGCCACATTGGTTGTGGAAAAGATGCAACATGCTGGAACGATTCGGTTCCGGCGGGGGTCACTTTGCTGGTCTGGCGGGTTAAGGCGTACTAGGTCAGTTTCGACAGGAGAGAGTCGAAAGTGAAGATGCGGGCGAAGTTGAGCGGTGCAGGGGGCGTGGCGTTGGCCGCGCTCTTGCTCGCGCTCGTCCCCGCAATGGCCGCGACGACCGAGAAGAAGGC
>JAQGLD010000402.1 GCA_028293055.1 Alphaproteobacteria bacterium | reverse complement strand
GTCGAGCGACGCCATCATCACTTTCTTGCGCTCGCGAGTGGCGAGGCGTTTGGCGATCTTGGCGGTGGTGGTGGTCTTTCCCGAGCCCTGCAGTCCGACCATCATCACCACGGCCGGCGGGGTGACCTCGATATCGAGCGCCGATTCGTCGGCGCCGAGCATGTCGACGAGCGCGTCGTGGACGATCTTGACGACCTGCTGGCCTGGAGTGACGGACTTCAGGACCTGCTGCCCGACCGCCTGCTCGGTGACCTTGTCGACGAACTCTCGGACGACAGGCAGCGCGACATCGGCCTCGAGCAGCGCGATCCGCACCTCCCGCATCGCCGCGCGCACATCCGCCTCGTTGAGCGCACCGCGGCCGCGCAGGCGGTCGAAGACGCTGCTCAGGCGGTCGCTCAGGCTGTCGAACATCAAGTCGCTCCTCGGTCCGTCCAAACGCAAAAGCGCCGGCGGGCGAAACCTCGCCGGCCAGCGCGCGTCCTCGGACGCAAATCCTTACCCGTCATCGGGAGAGCGGCACATAGTCGCGGGACTCGAAGAAGGCAAGACTGGCATCCTCCTCGCCCTTGCGGGGAGGACCTACACCACCGGCACGACCGCGGCAGGATCATAGGCACGCTTGTAGCCCCAGTCGGTCCGCACCGCGGGCCCGCCCCTTGCCACCGAATCGAGGATGGCCTTGATCAGCCGCATATCCTGAAGCCCCTCCTCGCCGGGCGAGACGAGGGGCGCCCTGCCCCGCACCACATCCGCCATCCAGTCCATCTCGCGCGCGAACTGGTCGATATCCGGGAGCTTCACCTCGCCCTGGTCGGGATGGCTGAAGATCTCGAGGCGGTTGCCGCTGTAATAGCAGCCGGGGTCCCCGCGCAGCCGGGCATTGGCGCAGAACATGTCCCACTTCATCGCTCCGCCGGTGGCGAAGGAGGTCGAACCGTTGGCGATCGCGCCCGAAGGGAAGCGGAACTGCCACGCGACCAGGTCTTCGACGGTCCGGAAGCGGGGATCGGAGCGGTTCGTGTTGGCCCATGCACGCACCTCGACCGGCTCCTCGCCGACGAGGTAGCGAGCGCCGTTGATTCCATAAATCCCCATGTCGGCGAGCGCGCCTCCGCCCGATTTGGCCATGTCGAGGCGCCAGGCATCGGACGGATCGGACGGATCGGACTGACGGACCATGTCGGTGACGACGAGCCGCGGCCGGCCGTACCGCCCCGAGCGAACCCTGCGCATGGCCTCGAGATTGTGGGGCTCGTAGTGGCAGCGATAGGCGATCATCAGCTTGCGCTCGGCGGCGCGAGCGGCGGCGATCATCTTTTCTGCGTCGGCGACACTGGTCGCCATCGGTTTCTCGCAGAGCACATGCTTGCCGGCCTTGAACGCCCGAACGCTATATTCGGCATGCATGAAATTGGGCAGGACGATGTAGACTGCCTCGATCTCGGGATTGTGCGCGATCCGATCGAACTCCTCGTAGGAATAGACCGCGCCTTCGGAGAGGTTGTGCTCGGCGGCGAGACGGAGCGCCTTGTCGCGATGGCCGCTGACCAGGGCCGCCAGACGCGCATTGCGGCAGGTGCGGAAGGCCGGGAGGATCTGGCCGAGACTGAGCTTGCCGAGACCAACCACGGCGAAGCCCACCGCCCCATCGCTTGCTCGGGCCGGCGAGGCGGAGACCGAGGTTGCGGTCGCCGCAGCGACTCCCGCCAAACCCAGCTCGATAAGCTCCCGGCGCGAAATGACCTGACTCATCCAATCGATCTCCCCAAGTCTTCGCAAGCTTAACCGCAAGACCGGTCATAGCGCCCAGCGGCGTCGACAGGGAAGAGCGCGCGGCGCAGTGCTGCTTCCTGCTCAAGCTTAAGCAATCTACCCCCTTCCGCGTCATTCCGCCGCTGTGGAACCACGTCCCGTCTCGGTGGACGCGATGAAACGAGCCCGAGCAGCCCCGAAATTCATTGTCACCCTGTGATGAAACAGAAACCAAACTCGCATCGCCGCGCAATCGGCCTGCTTCTGGCAGCCGCCGCGCTCCCCCTCAGTCCTGCCCTCGCGCAGGATGTCACCGCACCGCCGGCCCAGCCGCCGGTCGTCGCCGTGACGCCGCCGGCGCCTGTCCCGGCACCCGACGTCGCGCAGGATGCGACCCCGCCCGAGGCGGTCACGCCGCCTGTGGCGAACCCGGCCCCAGCCCCCGTCCCGGACACCAATCCGACGGCCGAACCCGCCCCTCCTCGGGCTAACGCGACTATCCAGCGTCGCTCGGCGACACGGTCGGCAACCCGCACCGTGACCCGCGCACCCGCCGTGGTCGCCTCGCGTGCCCCGGCGTCCGCACCCGCAGCACAAAGTGCGCCGGTCGCGGCTGCGGCTCCGGCTTTGGCAGCCGAGCCCGCACCTGCCCCGGTCGCCGAGACCGCGGCGCGGGCGAGCGAGCCCGCGCCTGCCCCCGCGCAACAGGTTCAGTCGAACCGCTTCCAGCTGCTGCCCTGGCTGCTCGGCGCGCTCGTCCTGATCGGAGCCGCCGCCTTGTTGCTGCGCCGCCGCCGCAGGACCGACCAAATCTATGAGGAGGAACTGCTCGGCGAACCCGAGATCGTCGCCCCGCCGGCCATGGGCGTTCCGGTCGCTGCCGAGGCGTTCGTTCCCCCGGTTGCCACCGCCGCTTCGGTCGAGACCGGTCGTCCAGCGATTTCGTTCGAGATGCGCCCGGTCCGTGCCGGCGTGAACGCCGAGGACGCGATCGTCGAGTTCGAGCTGACCGTCGACAATCGCGGCGATGGACCGGCGAGCGATGTCCGGGTTTCGACCTGGATGTTCCCGGCCGGCCACGGCAGCGACGCCGAGCGAGCGTTGATCACGCCCGCCGACGACGCCGATCTGGCGCCGGTCACGATCCAGTCGGGTCACGCCAAGCGGATCGATAGCGCGGTCGCGTTGCCGACGGCGGGCATGGCCGAGGACAATGTGCTTCCGGTCGTGGTCGCCGAAGCGACCTATCGCCTTCCCGACGGGACCGAGGAACGGACCACCGCATCGTTCGAGGTCGGCGTTCCGATCGGCAACGAGCTCGCCCATTTCGATCTCGACAATCCTTCGGGCATGCATGACGACGTGGTCGCCCGCCCGCATCGGGAGGTGGTGGAAGCCTGATCCTTTGTTCGCGTGAAACGAGCGGCGCCGGGTCCACAGCCCGGCGCCGCTTTCGCGTGACCTCTCTTGCCCCCTGCGCTACGCGTGCTAGCCGTTGCCTCGGGGGACAGAATGACATCCGAGCGACTGACCGCATTCACCGACGGCGTCATCGCGGTGATCATCACGATCATGGTGCTCGAGATGAGGGCCCCGCGAGGCGCCGAGCTTGCCGACCTCGCGGCCTTGTGGCCGGTCTTCGCCTCCTATGTGCTGAGCTTCGTCTACCTCGGCATCTACTGGAACAACCATCACCATTTCTTCCGGCTGGCGCCTCGCGTGACCGGCCCGGTGCTATGGGCCAATCTCCACCTGCTGTTCTGGCTGTCGCTGGTGCCCTTCACTACGGCCTGGCTCGGGGAACATGCCTTCGCTCCGATGCCGAGCGCTTTTTACGGCCTGTCCCTGCTTGCCTGCGCCATCGCATGGTACATCATGCAGCTGGCCTTGTTCCGGGCGAAGGGGCCGAACCTGGCGCTGAAGCGGGCGGTCGGCAGGGATCTCAAGGGGAAATTGTCGCCCTTCCTCTATCTCGCCGGGATCGGACTCAGCTTCATCGCACCCCTGCTTGCTTATGCGCTCTACGCGGCGGTCGCGGCGATGTGGTTGCTTCCGGATCGCCGGGTCGAGGCCGCCGTCATCCATTCCGAATCCGAGGGCTGATCAGCCCACTCCGTTGGCGCGGAAGAAGGCGAGCAGCCGCGCCCAGCCGTCCTTCGCATCCGCTTCGTTGTAGCTGTCGCGATAATCGGCGTGGAAGCCGTGCCCGGCATCCGGATAGATTCGGATGGCCGATCCGGTCTTTCCGGCGGCTGTCAGCGCCGCGCGCATCGCCTCGACATCCGTGGCCGGAATGCCCTTGTCGAGCGCTCCGTAGAGGCCGAGCACCGGCGCCTTCAGCTCTCCGGCGCGCGGGATGACCGACTTCAGCTGGCCGTACCAGGCAACTCCGGCACGGATGTCGGGATCGACCATCGCGGAACGCCAGACCACGGCGCCGCCCCAACAGAAACCGGTGATCCCGATCGCGCCGGGCCTGGCGAAGCTGCGGGCCTTAAGCCAGGCCGTCGTGGCGCGGACATCGCCGTCGACCTGAGCCTCGCTCGCCTGCCCGACGATCGGGCGGATCTTGTCGATGTCGGTCAACGCGGGAAGGTCGACTCCGGAGCGGTAGAAGAAATCCGGCGCGATCGCGACATAATTGAGTTTCGCCAGCCGCCGGCAAATGTCCTTGATATAATCGTGGATCCCGAAAATCTCGTTGACCACGACGATCGCCGGATGGCGGCCTCTGCCCTTCGGCCTTGCGACATAGGCCGGCAGCGGCTTAGCTGTCCCGTTGGGGATCAGCACGCCCTCGATCAGCAGGCCGTCGGAAGCCGTGGTGATCGGCGCGGCCTCGGCGGAAAGAGCTGCGAGCGCATAGCCGGCGAAGAACATGCCGGCCGCGGCGCGGCGAGTCAGGTGGAAATCCTCGGGCTGCGATCCGTCAGGACGAAACAGGTTGCGCATAAGTCCTCCACGCTTTGGGAAGGAATGGTGCAGGCCAGCGCCCGCTGTCAACGGCGGCGCGCCGCGATTATGGAGCCGCGATGAGCGAACCACTCCGAATCCTCGTCGACGCCGATGCCTGCCCGGTCAAGGACGAGATTTACAAGGTCGCCTGGCGGCACGAGGTGCCGGTCACGATCGTCGCCAACGCCTACCTGCGCGTGCCCGACCATCCGCTGATCGCGCGGGAGACGGTCAGCGGCGCGTTCGATGCTGCCGACGACTGGATCGCAGAGCAGTCCGGCCCGGCGACGATCGTCGTCACCGCCGACATCTTGCTCGCCGATCGTTGCCTCAAGGCGGGCGCGGCGGTGATCGGACCGAATGGCAAGGCCTTCACGACCAACTCGATCGGCGCGGCGATCGCCACGCGAGCGATCATGGCGGACCTTCGCGCCGGGATCGGCAATAGCGGCGGTCCGGCACCGTTTTCGAAGGCCGACCGATCCCGTTTCCTTTCCGCACTCGACGAAGCAGTGATCAGGCTCAAGCGGGTTCGTTGACCGCCGGACCTGCGGGGATGGCACCCTGAGCGTGCGCTGGCCGTCATCCCGTAAATCGGGCATAAAGTGTCATGACCATGCTGCTCGCCGCGCTGCTGCTCGCAGCAGCTCCCGCTGCCACCGAACCGCCATTGGGCCGTTATCGGCTGCAGGGCGGCCCCGACACGGTCGGCGAGCTGGACCTCCAACCCGGAGGCCATTTCGAATATGGCTTGTCGGCGGGGGCGCTGGACGAAGGGGCGCAGGGCGATTGGACATCCGACGGGCGAGTCGTTCGCCTTACGACCCGGCCCACGCCTCATCCCCCGGTCTTTTCCGCCGGTGCCCAGAACCGGGATCCTGCGGTGGCGCTATCGCTGAAGATAGTCGCACCTGACGGCTATGGCATTGCCGGGGTGGATTTCAGGATCGGTTTCACCGACGGCAGCGTCGAGCAGGGCTATACCCAGGATTATGGCTGGAGCCTCGCCCGCGGCGGCGCCCGCAAGCCGGCCTGGATCGAGATGGCGGTGCCGATGCACGAACTCGTGTCACCCCGGTTCGCGCTGGATCCGGCAGCGGGCAACGCCTTCACCTTCGTGCTGACTCCCAACGATCTCGGCCTGGTCGACTTCGAAGGCGTCGTGCTCGACTTGGTTCCGGGCAAGCTCGTCATGCATCGCGGGCTCGGCGAACTGGTCTTCGTGAGATCGGACCGAGATTCGAACGAGAGCCACTGACGAATTCAGGACCGGTTCAATTCGCTGCGCGTAAACCTCTCTGTCACATAGATTTTCCAATACAAAGCCTGGGGCCGACCAGACATGGATTACCAAAGTTTCATTTTCGGCCCACGCCAATTTCACCCGCTTGGGGCTATGCTGCTCGCGGGTGTGAGGGACTGATGAGCAAGCCGATTTTCCTGGATCCGACCGGCCGCCGCGGCCGGTGGACCCTGTCTTCATTTCTGGCCGTCCTGCTGCTCATCGCCGCTGCGGTGACGGTGCTTGCCGTGACGATCGTCAATGTGCCGATACCGGGGCCACTGCCGCTGCGAATGGAGCAGACCCGCCTTCACGCCCTCGCCGACCGGATCGGAGTCGCAGGCCGCCGCGCAGCCCACGCGCTCGGCGCGCGCTGGCTCCCGGCCCACGCCGCGGCCGGCGGCGTCAAGAGCCAGACCATCAGCGCCTTTTACGTACCCTGGGACGACGAGAGCCGTTCGTCGCTCAAGGCCCATGTCAACGACATCGACTGGGTGATCCCGTTCACCGCATCGGTGACCGGCCCTTCGCACCAGTTGCAGGTCGTCGCCGACCCGCAGTTCGACGCGATTATCGCCAAGGCCGTCCAGCGGCCGCAGGTCCTCCCGCTGATCCAGAACGCCTCAGGAGGCCAATGGGACGGAACGGGCTTCGCGGCATTGCTCCGCCAGCCCGCCGCTCGCACGCATTTGCTCGACCAGATCCAGGCGATGGTGCTCGCGCGGCACGGCAACGGAGTCACGTTCGATTTCGAGGAGCTGCCGGCCTCGGCACAGACCGATTACAAACGCCTGATCATAGAGGCCCATCGCCGCTTCGCCCCGCGCGGCTGGCCGGTGACGCTGGCAGTGCCGGTCGGCGACAATAGCTGGAACCTGCACGATTATGCGCGGATCGCCGACAAGCTTTTCCTGATGCTCTACGACGAGCATTGGACGAGCGGCGATCCGGGCCCGATCGCTTCACAGGGCTGGTTCGTTCGCCATCTCCAGGAGGCGGTGAAGCAGGTCGGCCCCGACAAGGCGATCGCGACCGTCGCCAATTACGGCTATGACTGGACCGCCGGGAAAGCCGGCGAGGCGATGACCGTCGAGGAAGCGTGGCTCGCCGCCCACGACAGCTCCGCGCAGATCCAGTTCGATGCGGCCAGCGGCAACGCCCACTTCGACTATGAGGAAGACGGCAAGGTCCATCATGTCTGGCTGCTCGATGCCGCCAGCGGCTGGAACCAGCTGCGCGCCGCCCATCTCGAGGGCGTATCGGGTGTCGCCCTGTGGCGGCTCGGTAGCGAGGATCCCGGCCTGTGGAAGGGGCTCGCCGCTTTCGGCGGCGCAGCGGTGCCCGATCTCAGCCGGATCGAGAATGTCACCAATGTCGATATCGAGGGACCCGGCGAAATCCTCCATATCGCGAGCACTCCGACGGTCGGCAGCCGAAGGCTGGCCGCCGACTCGGCCGGCCTGATCCGCTCGGAAGAGTATCGGGTCTTTCCGTCGCCCTACCTCGTCCAGCGCACCGGCGCTCACCCCGGCCTGGTTACTTTGACCTTCGACGACGGCCCGGATGCAGACTGGACTCCGAAAATCCTCGACATCCTCAAGGCCAAGCATGTCCCCGCGACCTTCTTCATCGTCGGCGAGAATGCGCTTGCCCATCCCAGCCTGCTCAACCGGATCGTCGACGAGGGCCACGAGCTGGGCAATCACAGCTACACCCACCCCAATCTCGCCAATGCCTCGCCGCGCAAGACGATGATCGAGCTCAACGCCACGGAGCGGCTGGTCGAAGCCTATACCGGGCGGGGCATGCGCCTGTTCCGGGCACCCTATTTCGGCGACGCCGAGCCGACCACCGCGGACGAGCTCGGGCCGGCCCTCGCGGCGCAACAGGCAGGCTATCTCAATGTCGGCCTGCACGTCGATCCCAACGACTGGAAGCGCCCCGGCACCGATTCGATCGTCGACACGACGATCAACGAGGTCGTGGCCGACAAGGAAGGCATGCTCAGCGGCAAGGATGACCGCTCCGGCAACGTGATCCTCCTCCACGACGGCGGCGGCAATCGCGAGCAGACGGTCGAGGCGCTGCCGCGGATCATCGATGAATTGCGTGCGCGGGGCTATCGCTTCGTCACCACCTCGAGCCTCGCCGGCCTCACCACCGACCAGGTCATGCCGCGAATCGAAGGCAGCGACCTTCTCGCGGTTCGCGCCGATGTCGGCATCTTCATGATCCTCGCCGCGATCAGCGTCGCGCTCGGAATACTGTTCTCGGTCGCGATCGCGCTGGGGATCGTCCGCGCCCTCGCCTTGACCTTCCTCGCCGCGCGCAGCCGGCCGGAACAGCCTCCGCTCGCCGAGCGCGGCAAGATCATCTCGGTGCTGATCCCGGCGTTCAACGAGGCGCGGGTGATCGAGAGCTCGGTTCGCCGAGTGCTCGCCAGCACGGACGCCGAGCTCGAAGTGATCGTGATCGACGACGGCTCGAAGGACGCCACCAGCGAGATCGTCAGCCAGGCCTTTGCCGGCAACAGCCGGGTGCGGCTGCTCACCCTGGTCAATGGAGGCAAGGCCAAGGCGCTCAATCGCGGCCTGGAGCTCGCCCGCGGCGAGATCGTCGTCGCGCTGGATGCCGACACCCAGTTCGAGGTCGAGACGATCGCCAAGCTCGCGCGCTGGTTCGCCGATCCCACCGTCGGTGCCGTCGCCGGCAACGCCAAGGTCGGCAATCGGGTCAATCTCGTCACGCGCTGGCAGGCGATCGAATATGTCACCGCCCAGAACCTCGAACGGCGCGCCCTCTCCGGTCTCAACGCGATCATGGTCGTGCCCGGAGCGGTCGGGGCCTGGCGCCGCGCAGCGCTCGACGAGGTCGGCGGATTCCCGATCGACACGCTCGCCGAGGACCAGGACCTGACGATCGCGATCCAGCGCGCCGGCTGGCGCATCGCCAACGATCCCGACGCGATCGCCTGGACCGAAGCCCCGCAGACCCTGCGCGGGCTCGCCAAGCAGCGCTTCCGCTGGGCGTTCGGCACGTTGCAATGCCTGTGGAAGCATCGCGGCCTGCTGCGCGAGGGCCGTCCGCAGGGACTGGCGATCATCGGTATGCCTCAGGCCTGGATGTTCCAGATCCTCTTCTCTTTGGTCTCGCCGGTAATCGACCTCGCTCTGGTGTTCAGCCTGGCGATGACGATCGGCCGGGTGCAGGCGCACGGCTGGGCCCAGACGCACAGCGAAGTCGGCAAGCTGGCCCTGTTCTGGCTGCTGTTCGCCGCGATCGACCTGGTCTGCGGCTGGGTCGCGTTCCGCCTCGACAAGCGGGAGAAAAGATTCCCCGCCTTCCTGCTCATCGCCCAGCGCTTCGTCTATCGCCAGGTCATGTATTGGGTGGTGATCAAGGCGGTCTCGGCGGCCCTGCGCGGTCGCTGGGTCGGCTGGGGCAAGCTCGAACGCACCGGCCGCAGCAATGCCCCGGAGATGACACCGCCGGAACTCGCGGCGGCGGCGTAGCGGCGCACCCTCGCCAACCTTCAAACCCCTCCCCCACCAAGGAGGAGCAGCGACTGCAAGCGATGTGCGCAGCGCCCCAAAACCAAAAGGCCCGGTCCTTTCGGACCAGGCCCTAAGTCCTTCTTCGCGAAGGAAATGGCGCGAGTGACGGGACTCGAACCCGCGACCTCCGGCGTGACAGGCCGGCGCTCTAACCAACTGAGCTACACCCGCGTGAGGCCGGCCAACTACGGTCTGGCCGGGATGGTGTCAAGCGAGCGCAAACCGAAACTTCGGGGGCTCAGGGCTTGATCTGCGGCCGCTGATGATCGGGGCCGTAATCCTCCGAATGGGAGGCGGTCAGGGTCCCCTCCTCGAACAGGAAGCCGGCGATGTCGGGCTTGCCGGCGGCGGCGAGGACGGTCTTCATGATGATCAGCAGAGGCACTGCGAGCAGCGCCCCGGTCGTCCCCCAGACCCAGGCCCAGAAGCTCAAGGCGAGGAGGATGAAGAGTGGGTTGATCGTCAGCCGGCGGCCGACCAGGGCCGGGGTGATCACATTCGATTCGACGAGGTGGATGGCGACGAACGCGCCGGCTGGAAGCAATGCGTAGGGCGCCTGCGAGAAGGTCATCAGCCCGCCGAGCGCGAGGAGCAGCGCCGAAGCGATCGGACCGATATAGGGTATGTAGTTGAGCACCGCCGCGATGCCGCCCCACATCAAGGGAGTCGGCATTCCGAGCAGATAGAGCGCGAAGGCGGTGACCAGGCCGAGGCAGATGTTCACGAGGGTGATCGTGCCGAGATAGGTCGAGGTCGCGGTGACGATCTGCTGGATCGCCCGGGCGGTGGTCATCGCTCCGTCGAAGCTCGCCCGGGTCGTGATCGTCCGCTTGCGCATCTTGGTCCAGCCGGCGAGGAAAAAGAAGACGACGAGCAGGGCGAAGAACATCTGCACCGCGGCGAGCGGAGCCGAGGTGGCGATGATGTCGAGAAGCGAGTTGGGCGGCTCCACTGTGACCGTGCGCACCGGCGGACGATGATGATTGCCGAACTGGCGGACGAGATCGTCGATGAATCGCTGGAGCTGCGAATAGACCCGCATCGCCGGCGCGAGCGTCTCGCGGATCCGGCCGATGCGATCGGGCAGCAGGCGCACCCAGTCCGATGCCGGAAGAACGATCGAGGCAACCGCGACATTGGCGGCACCGAGGAAGACGAGCAGGCAGATGAAGGCGGCGAGCGGCGACGGCACCCGACGGCGCTCGAGCCACTCGAGCATCGGCACCAGGGCGATGGCGATAACCAGGGCGGCGGTCACCGGGAGGAAGAATTCCGCCCCGGCGCGAAGCGCGAACGGAAGCGCAATGACCAGCCCGCAACCGGCGATCAGGGTGAGCGCCGCGAGCAGGCGGTCGCGCCGGAACGAGACGTCCGCGACAAGCGCGGCGTCCTCGCGATGCTGGTCCGCGGGCCGCGACTCCGAGGCCGGCTCTGATGCGTCCGTCCCTTCCCTGATCTCGGTCGGCTGCAGCCCGTCCATCGTCGCTCCTCCCGTGGACCCTAACAGGCCGCGGGCGCGAAATCACGCGGGTTGAAGCTGGTGCCCCTGGCCCGAGTCGAACGGGCACTCCTTGCGGAACTCGATTTTGAGTCGAGCGCGTCTACCAAGTCCGCCACAGGGGCAATGGAGGGGTTGCTAGCCGAGCCGGACTATCGGAGCAAGACGGCAAGCGCACGCCGTCGGGCCGATCGGAGCTGACCGCGGCGCCGGGAGAAAGAGCGTGAAAAAAGCCCTGGTCGGCCTCGTCGCCCTCCTCGCCTTGAGCGAACCTGCAGACGCCTTGCCGGTACCGATCGCGATCGCGACCGGGCCCTATATCGCCGAAGGCGTGGCCGCGAGCGCGGAGGGCAGGCCACTGGTCTCCGGAGTGCTGGCCCGCACCGTCAGGCTGATCGCCAGGCAAGGGCCGCTGGACTGGCTGCGCCCGGGCCGCTTCGCTCCGCTCGGCGACCTGTTCGGAATGGCGGCGGACCGCAAGCGCGACCGGCTGTGGATCGCCGAGACGTTCGGTGCCGGGCTGCCGGGCCAGTCGGGTCCGGACCGCACAGGGCTGCTGGAGGTCGAGCTGGGCTCGGGCCGGGTGCTCGGCCGCCACACGGCGCCGCCCGAGGCGGCCCGGCGGACGATCGGCGATGTCACGCTCGCGGCCGACGGCAGCGTCTATGCCAGCGATTCGACCGGAGGCGCGCTCTATCGGCTGCGGCCTGGACATCGCGATCTCGAGCTGTTCGCCCGGACCGGCCTCAAGTCGCCGCAGGGCATGGTCGTGTCCGGCCGAGGCGCGGCGCTGATCGTCGCGGATTATGCTTCGGGACTGCACTGGGTCGACCTTACCACCGGCGCCCACACGCCTCTGGACGGAGAAGGAGCGCGCCTGCGCGGGATAGACGGACTGGTCCGCGACGGATCGTCGCTCATCGCCACCCAGAATGGCGGCACGCCCAATCGGATCCTGCGCCTCCACCTTTCCGCCGACGAACGGACGGTGGAATCAGTCGAGATGCTCGCCCAGGGCCCGGAGGGGCTCGACGATCTGTCGCTCGGGGCCGTGATCGGACGGCGATTCGTCTTCGTCGCCCACAGCCAATGGGGGGCAGTGGGTGCCGGCGGAGTGCTCTCGCCGAATCCTGGCACGGCGCTGCTGTCGTCGGTCGATCTCGACGCAGAGGCCACGGCGCGGAACGCTCGCAAACCTTGAATGTTACGCTAACGCAACGACGCGGACGCCCGTGATGTTCGGCAATACCGACTCCGTGTTGTCGTAGTGGTCAAAATCCGCCCTTCCGACACGTTCGATGCCGTCACGGTCCTCAAAGAGCGTGTAGTGCCACGGGCGCGCGCCACGAGATCTTTTCCGAGAGACGCTTGGGCGCGATGAAGCCGGCACGTACGAGGTATGGGTAGCCGACTCTCGAGGTCGGGAGCCCCTCGACGACGAGCTGTTTGTAGGTTCGCGGTCCTAGCCTGACGGCGGATCGTCTCGAGCAGTCGAAAGGCCGTCGCCAGGCTGTCGTCGCCGACATACTTGATCACGACGCCCTCGACCTCGTGCCACACTAAGCCTCGCTCATCGCGCCACCTGAGGTCGCTACCCGCCTTCGGCGGCCGGTAACACCAGCTCTTTGCTTCACCTTGTTTCAAAGGAAAGGTGGCGAGTACGCTGATTACCAAGAGAAAAGA
This sequence comes from Alphaproteobacteria bacterium, assembly GCA_028293055.1. Classification (GTDB taxonomy): domain Bacteria; phylum Pseudomonadota; class Alphaproteobacteria; order Sphingomonadales; family Sphingomonadaceae; genus Allosphingosinicella. The sequence goes on along the minus strand of JAQGLD010000402.1, from coordinate 1,235 downwards.
GGGATCAGGGACGTGCGTCCGAGACTTGCGACGGTGTCATTCTCACTTCCGTCAACTCCGAGGCGGCTGCCGCCTGTAGCTCAGTGCCTCGGCGACATGGACGCGGCGCACATCTTCGCTTCCGGCCAGATCGGCGATCGTCCGCGCGACCCTGAGCACGCGATGGAAGCCCCGCGCCGACAGCCGCATCGCCTCGGCGGCCTGCGCCAATAAACGCCGGCCCGGCTCGTCCGGAGTCGCCACAAGGTCGAGCAGTTCGCCGTCGGCCTCGGCATTGGTGCGGACGCCCTTGCCTTCATAGCGCGCCGTCTGCACATCCCGCGCCGCCTTCACCCGCGCGGCGACCTCGGCCGAGCCCTCGGCGGGCGGCGGCAGGACGAGGTCCGCGGCGGAGACCCCGCCGACATCGACATGGAGGTCGATCCGATCGAGCAGCGGCCCCGACACCCGAGCCTGATAATCCGCAGCGCAGCGCGGCGCGCGCGAGCAGGCCATGCTCGCATCGCCGAGATGCCCGCATCGGCAGGGATTCATCGCCGCGACCAGCTGGACCCGCGCCGGGAAGGTGACATGGGCGTTGGCGCGGGCGACGCTGACCGTACCGGTCTCGAGCGGCTGGCGTAGCGAATCGAGCGCCTGTCGCGAGAATTCCGGAAGCTCGTCGAGGAACAGGATTCCGAGATGGGCAAGGCTCACCTCTCCCGGCCGCACCTTCAGCCCGCCGCCGACTAGCGCGACCATCGAGGCGCTGTGATGCGGCGCCCGGAATGGCCGGTTGCGCACCAGCCTTCCTTCGCTGAGCGTACCGGCGACGCTGGCAATCATCGAGACTTCGAGCGCCTCGCGCGGAGTCAGCGGCGGCAATATCCCGGGAAGACAGGCGGCGAGAAGCGACTTCCCGGCACCCGGCGGCCCGCACATCAGGATGTTGTGCAAGGTGTGTCGCTGGTGCATGAGACGCCTGCCTTCGACCAGCCGCACCGCTGCGGAACAGGCGAGTCCAACAATGCAGCTTTAGGCGGCTTTTCTCGGTCGCCGGGTGCGCTTTGGAGCACTGAAGAGCTCAGACATGGGCTGTGACATTTTTTCGTAGCGGCCAAAGAGATGCTCCACCCGATCTCGATCCGAGGCGAATGGCTCTCTGCGATAAAGTCTATCAACCGCGACGTTCAGTTTGGCGTGAGCGGCCCTGAGGGTGCCCGGCATCGTCTCTGGATCATAAAGATCAGCGAGGC
>JAQGLD010000326.1 GCA_028293055.1 Alphaproteobacteria bacterium | reverse complement strand
GGGTACGCAGCTTGTCGACCAGCTTCTGGACGGCGGACGGAGTCACCACCTCGTCGCCCTCGCCCTGGATGATGATTACCGACGAAGGGCAGGGGGCGAGGAAGGTGAAGTCGTACATGTTGGCGGGCTGCGCTATCGAGATGAAGCCGCGGACCTCGGGGCGGCGCATCAGCAACTGCATTCCGATCCAGGCGCCGAAGCTGAAGCCGCCGATCCAGGTCGATTCGGCCTCGGGATGAATCTGCTGGACCCAATCGAGCGCCGAAGCGGCGTCGGACAATTCGCCGATGCCGTTGTCGAACACGCCCTGGCTCTTGCCGACTCCCCGGAAGTTGAAACGCAAGGTCGCGAATCCGCGTCTCACGAACGTCTTGTAGAGGGCCTGGACGATGGCGTTGTTCATCGTCCCGCCACCCTGGGGGTGCGGGTGGAGGATCAGGGCGACCGGAGCGCGCGGACGCGGACCAGGACTGAATCGTCCTTCGAGACGGCCTTCCGGCCCGGGGAATATGACTTCGGGCATTGCACCTGTGCTTGGCTTGGGAGAGGGGTGCCCCCTCAGCGGATGGGCCCTATATATGGAAGCTTCGCCGCTGCGCAATCAAAGGGATGTTCCGGTGCGGGACCGAATCTACCTCGACCATGCCTCGACGACGCCGATCCTGCCCGAAGTGGCGGCGGCGATGGCGGACGCGTGGGCGGATTGGGCCAACCCGTCTTCCCCCCACGGCGAGGGCCGCGCGGCCCGCTCGCGCCTCGAAGATGCGCGGGGGCGGATCGCCGGCGCGCTGGGCTGGAACGGGACCCTGATCTTCACCTCGGGCGCGACCGAGGCGATCACGCTGGCGATGACCTCCGCCAGGGCGGATCGTCGAATCGTCTCGCCGACCGAGCATCCCGCCGTCCTCAGGCTCGCCGGCAAGGCGTGGAAGATCCGAGTCCGCTCGGACGGCCTGGTCGACCTGGACGATCTCGCGGTCGCGCTGCAGGCAGGGCGACGGGCGCTGGTCGCGGTCCAGCATGTCAATAACGAGACCGGAGTCGTCCAGCCGCTCGACAAGATAAGGGGGCTGGTCCACGCCGCGGGCGGGCTGCTGCTCGCCGATTGCGCACAGAGCGCCGGCAAGCTGCCTCTGCCAGAGGCGGATTTCCTGGCCATCTCCGGCCACAAGCTCGGCGGTCCGCCGGGCGTGGGTGCGCTGCTCGTCAGGGATGTCGCCATGCTCGAGGCGGTCGGGGGCCAGGAGGGCGGTTTTCGCCCCGGCACGTCCAACCTTCCCGCGATCCTCGGTTTCGCAGCGGCGCTCGAGGCGAATCAAGACTGGTATTCGGAGGCGGAGCGGCTTCGCGCCCGGCTCGGCCGCTTCGTCATCGAAGCGGGTGGCGAGATTGCCGCCATCGAGGCGCCGCGAATCGCCACCATCGCCTCCTATCGCATGCCTGGAGTGACGAGCGCGTCGCAGCTCATGCAGCTCGATCTCGCCGGGATCGCGGTCTCGGCGGGGAGCGCCTGCTCGTCCGGCAGCCTGAAGGCGAGCCATGTCCTCCTCGCCATGGGCTGGAGCGAGGAGGAGGCGCGCGAGGCGATTCGAATCAGCTTCGGCCGGCAGACAAGGGAATCGGACATCGACGCCCTCGCGGCCGAATGGCGCGCCCTTTCCGGCAAGCGGCGCGCCGCGTGAGCATCGTCTATCTCGACTATCAGGCCACCACCCCGATTGCCCCGGAAGTCGCGTCGGCGATGCGACCTTGGCTCGACGAGAAGTTCGCCAATCCCCACAGCTCGCACCGGCTCGGGCGTGAGGCGGCGGCCGCGATCGAGGTGGCACGGGATCTCGTCATTCGCGCCCTCGGCGGGCCGGCGACCGCGGGAAAGCTGCACTTCACTTCGGGCGCGACCGAAGCCGCCAATTGGGCGCTGAAGGGCGCGGCGTGGCGACTTCCCGAGGGCCGGCGCCGGATCGTCGCGCTCGCCACCGAACATGCCTGCGTGCTCGATTCCGCCGGCTGGCTCGCCGGCCGGGGATTCGAGCTCGACATCCTGCCGGTCGGTCGCGACGGCCTGGTCGACCTCGGCCTGCTCGCCGACCGGATCGACGAGCGCACCGGCCTGGTCGCGGCGATGCTGGTCAATAACGAGATCGGGGTGGTCCAGCCGATCGCAGAGATCGGGCGGATCGGCCGCGACCGGGGCGCGATGTTGTTTTGCGATGCGGTTCAGGGGTTCGGCCGGGTCGAGCTTCCGCTCGAGGTCTGCGACATGGTCGCGATCTCGGCGCACAAGGTCCACGGGCCGAAGGCGGTCGGAGCGCTCTGGGTGCGCGACGGAGTCGCGCTCGATCCCTTGCTCCACGGCGGCGGACAGGAAGGCGGCATCCGTTCCGGGACGCTCTCGCCGGCCTTGTGCGTCGGCTTCGGCGAGGCCGCGCGCCTGCTCGTAGCGCGGGCCGGCGAAGACCATGATTATGTCGAGCGGCTATGGCTTATGGCGATGGCCGAGCTCGGCGCCGGCTGGCTGCTCAACGGCTCGACCGAGCAGCGTTATCGCGGCAATCTCAATATCCGCCACGACGGAGTCGATTCGGCGCGGCTTATCTCCGAGCTTCGCTCGATCGCCTTCTCCTCGGGCTCGGCCTGTGCGAGCGGATCGGGCCGGCCGAGCCATGTCCTGTCCGCGCTCGGCCTGAGCGTCCGCGAGGCGCGATCGAGCATCCGCCTCGGATTCGGCCGCTATACGAGCGAGGAGGATCTGCTAGGCGCGCTCGGCATGATCGATGAGGCAGCCCGCCGCCAGCTGACCTACGCCGCATGACCAGAGTCCGCAACCTTTCTCCGGACGGACACGGCGTGCGCGAGGTCGAGGCGCGCGAGGGGGAACGCCTGCTCGATATCGCCCAGGCCGACGGGCAGCCGCTCGAGGGCACGTGCGAGGGCCAGTTGGCCTGCTCGACCTGCCATGTGATCGTCTCGGCCGAGGATTTCGACCGGCTGCCGCGAGCGAGCGAGGAGGAAGAGGATCTGCTCGACCTCGCGGCCCATGTCACACGAACCTCGCGGCTATCCTGCCAGATCTTCGTTACCGAGGCGCTCGACTGTCTGACGGTCCGGATCCCGCCCGGTGCCCACAACATGCAGGGGCGTTGATTCCCCGGCCTTCCTCGCCCATATGCGCGCCGGGAGTCGGGCGGACGGAGCTGTCGCCAACCCGGTCAGGTCCGGAAGGAAGCAGCCGCAACGATTTCGCTTCGGGTCGTTCCGGCTCCCACCTCAAACCAGCGCAAGCCGACTGACAGGCCCCGCGCAATATTCTAGCATCGGGCCATGGCTTCCGAATCCCCTGAATCTTTCGGTCTCGGCCTGGACGAGCCGCCGCAGCCTGCCAGGCCGGAGGCGGCCGCCCAGCCTTACCGCGTGCTCGCCCGCAAATATCGCCCGCAGAGCTTCGCCGAGCTGATCGGCCAGGATGCGATGGTCACCACGCTCGGCAATGCGATCCGGCGCGACCGGCTCGCTCATGCCTTCCTGCTGACCGGAGTGCGCGGAGTCGGCAAGACCTCGACCGCGCGGCTCATCGCCAAGGCGCTCAATTGCATCGGGCCGGACGGGCAGGGGGGACCGACCATCGCTCCGTGCGGAGTCTGCGAGCCGTGCCGGGCCATCGCAGAGGGACGCCATATCGACGTGGTCGAGATGGATGCAGCCTCGCACACCGGGGTCGACGATGTCCGCGAGATCATCGAGGCGGTGCGCTATTCGGCGGTGTCGGCGCGGTTCAAGGTCTACATCATCGACGAAGTCCACATGCTGTCGAAGAATGCGTTCAACGCATTGCTGAAGACTCTCGAGGAGCCGCCCCAGCACGTCAAATTCCTGTTCGCGACCACCGAGGTCAACAAGGTCCCGGTCACCGTCCTCTCGCGCTGCCAGCGCTTCGACCTGCGCCGCATCCCGGCCGAAACGCTCGCCTCCCATTTCGGCGAGGTCGCGGCCAAGGAAGGCGTCGAGGTCGAGCCGGAGGCACTCGCTTTGATCGCTCGCGCCGCCGAGGGTTCGGCGCGCGACGGCCTCTCGATCCTCGATCAGGCGATCGCCCACGGCGTCGGCAAGGTCGGCGCCGACCAGGTTCGCAACATGCTCGGCCTGTCCGATCGCGGCGCCGTCCGCGGGCTGCTCGCCCTTTTGCTCGCCGGCGACGCGCAGCGCGCGCTGGCGGCCGTGAAGGATCAATATGACCTCGGCGTCGAGCCTTCGGCTTTGCTTCGCGGCCTGCTCGAAAGCGTCCACGGGATCACCCGAGCCAAGGTCGGCGGCACCGAGGATGCGGCGCAGTCGGTCGAGGAGAGGGAGGCCTATGCCGACTGGGCGAGTCGGCTCTCCTACGCGGCGGTCCACCGGCTGTGGCAGCTTCTGCTCAAGGGGCTGAATGAGGTCCACCAGGCGCCAATGCCGCTCGAAGCGGCCGAAATGGCCATCCTGCGCGTGATCCACGCCTCCGAGCTCCCCGACCCCGGTGCGCTGATGGAGCGACTCGCCAATGGCGAGGCGGTGCCCGCGCGGGCGCAGGCGGCCGCATCCGCCCCGGCGCAGGAACAGGGCGCGATGCTCGCTGCGCCGCCCAGCTTCCGGGCCCTGGTCGAAGCGCTCGCCAATGGCGGCAAGCCGTTCCTCGCCCAGCAGCTCCACGATTATTGTGGGCTGGTCCGCTACGAGGCGCCCGACCTGGCGCTGAAGCCGACCAAGGCCCTGTCCGGTGACTTCGTCCGCGACCTGTCCGCGGCGATGAAGGCGATGACCAACATGAATTGGCAGGTGCATGTGGTCGACGAGCCGGCCGAGCCGAGCCTGCTCGAGCAGGACAAGGCAGCCGCCGAAGATGTCCGTCAGTCGATCCTCGATTCGCCCATGGTCAAGGCGGCGTTCGAAGCCTTTCCCGGCGCCGAGCTGGCAAGTTACGAACTCAATGAACAACGGAGCGCCTGATGCCCGACTTCGACGAAATCCTGAAAATGGCGCAGAACGCGCAATCCGAGCTGATGAAGACCCAGGAAGGTCTCGACCAGATCGAGGTCGAGGGAGTGTCAGGCGGCGGACTGGTCCGGATCCGCGCCAGCGCCAAGGGGCGGATCATCGCCGTCGACATCGACGAAAGCCTGCTCCAGCCGTCCGAGAAGCAGATGGTCGAGGATCTCGTCGCAGCTGCGATCAACGATGCGCGCTCCAAGGCCGATCAGGCGGCGCAGCAGGAAATGGCGAAGATGACGGCCGGCCTGCAGCTTCCGCCCGGCTTCAAGATGCCGTTCTGAGCGCGCCGGAATGACGAAATCGGGCGGCGGCTCCAATGTGATGTGGGGCGGGCGGTTCGCCGGCGGTCCGTCGGCGCTGATGCGCCAGATCAACGCCTCGATCGGCTTCGACAAGCGCTTCTGGCGCCAGGACATAGCGGCTTCCAAGGCCCACGCCGCGATGCTCGGGGCGCAGGGGATCATCCCCGCCGAGGATGCCGGGCAGATCGCCGCCGCGCTCGACCGTATCGCCGGCGAATATGAAGCCGACGGAGTTCCCGAGGACCAGGCGCTCGAGGACATCCACATGCATGTCGAGCATCGCCTGGCCGAGCTGATCGGTCCCGCCGCTGGGCGGCTCCACACCGCGCGCTCGCGCAACGACCAGGTCGCCACCGACTTCCGCTTGTGGGTCCGGGCCGCGATCGACGAGGTGGATGCGGCCCTGACCGCATTTCAGCGGGTCCTGGTCGCCCGCGCGGAGCAGCATGCCGAAAGCGTCATGCCCGGTTTCACCCATCTCCAGTCGGCGCAGCCGGTGACTTTGGGCCATCACCTGCTCGCTTATTACGAGATGCTGCGCCGCGACCGCTCGCGCTTCGCGGATGCGCGGGCCCGGCTCAACGAGAATCCGCTCGGCTCCGCGGCGCTGGCCGGGACCAGCTTCCCGCTCGACCGCGACTCGACCGCGGCCGCGCTCGGCTTCGACCGTCCCACCGCCAATTCGCTCGATGCGGTCTCGGACCGCGATTTCGCGCTCGATTATCTGATGGCTGCGGCCCAGTGCAGCCTCCATCTCTCGCGACTCGCCGAGGAATTGATCATCTGGGCGAGCCAGCCCTTCGCCTTCGTCTCGCTTCCCGACGACTTCTCGACCGGATCGTCCATCATGCCGCAGAAGCGCAACCCAGACGCGGCCGAGCTGGTCCGCGGCCATTCGGGCCGGATCAGCGGCGCGATGGTCTCGCTGGTGATGACGATGAAGGGCCTGCCCCTGGCCTATTCGAAGGACATGCAGGACGACAAGCCACCGGTCTTCGAGGCGCACGATTTGCTCATGCTCTCGGTCCAGGCACTTGCCGGGATGGTCGAGAAGACGCGGTTCAACACCGATCGGATGCGCTCAGCCGCCGAAGCCGGCTTCGCCACCGCCACCGATCTTGCCGACTGGCTGGTTCGGGCTGCCGGACTGCCGTTCCGGGAGGCGCACCATATCGTCGGCCGCGCAGTGAAGCTCGCCGAGGACAAGGGGGTGGGCCTCGCCGGTCTCGCCGTCGCCGATCTCCAGGCGATCGACCCCCTGATCGACTCGCGCGTGTTCGAGGTGCTGACCGTCGACGCTTCGGTGCGGAGCCGCACCAGCTATGGCGGCACCGCTCCCGACCGCGTCCGCGATCAGATCCGGCGCGCGCGAGACATGTTGGGCTAGAAATCAAATCCGCCCCTGGATTTCCAGGCTAGGGGATGCACACAAGTCGGATCTCTCTGTTCCCCGGCGAAGGCCGGGGCCCAGCAGAAGCGTCTAATCTCAGATATTTAGGCAGATCTGGATCCCGGCCTCCGCCGGGAAACGGGTGTCATTGATTTCGAGCTCAGCCGGCAGATGTGTGAATCTCCTAAGGATTTCCAGGGGAGGATTCAGGAACGCACGCGCTCTGCGATCAGCAGCAGTCCGGCCCCGATCGCCCAGGCGGCGAGCAGGCTCGTCACCAGCACGAATCCCGCGACATCGAGGCTGAACAAGCCGCCGAGCAGGCCGCCGACCAGCACCAGGGCGATTCCCAAACCTGCAAATCCAAGCCAGCGCGCCAGGCCCGCCATGCGCACCAGCGCGATCGACCAGAGCAGGATCGCACCGCCCCAAGCGATGGCGCCGATCTGCGCCCAGGCCTGGTTGAGGGCCCAGCTGAACTTCAGGACGGCAACGACGGCGCGCGCATCCTGGGGCGCGAGGCCAGCATAATCCGCGGCGAAGCGGGGCAATGCGAAGCCGTTGATCGCTGCGGCGCTGGCCATTGCGAAGGTGCCGAGGCTGAGCAGGATCCAGCCCCCGGCGATCAGCGGCCGGCCGAGGCCAAGTCGTCTCGCGAAGCCGTAGAAACCGGCATATTGGACGAAGAAAATGGCGAGAAGCGCCCCGTGCACGCCCTCGATCAGCGTCGCCTGCCCGGCAAGCGAGCGGACCACGGCGCCGATTTCGTGGACCTCGACCCTGGGATGATGAAGGGCGCCGAGGACCGAGAGCAGGGCCGAGCCGACCAGCATTCCGCCATAAACCTTATTCGCGGGCTCGTTTGCCACCGTCATCTCCGTCATAGCCATGCCTCCCTCGCTTGAGCGGGGAAGGTAGGGGTCGGCGGCCCCAGTCTGAACGGAATGGGAGCCACGTCTGTTCGCTAGCGGACGAATTGCTGCTACTGTCCGGATCGATGCCATCCGTCACGCCGAACGATCGTCGCGCCGCACGCACCCGCCGATCGCTGGTCGGCGCGTTCGTCGAGCTCGTCCTCGATCGGCGCTACGACGAGATTTCGGTTCAGGATGTAGTCGTCCGGGCGGATGTCGGCCGCTCCACCTTTTACGAGCATTTTCGAGGCAAGGACGATCTTCTCGAGCAGAGCATGCACTGGCTGCTGGTGATGATTGCGGAAGCCGCGGAGCCGCAACCGGACCTCGATCGCCTGACCGCCGCGGTCGACCATTTCTGGCAGAACCGCCGGCTGGCGCGGGTCATATTTTCGCCCCCGATCGCCGCCCGGGTGCGGCGGAGCCTGACCCGACTGATCGTCGACAGGCTCGACCAGGAGAATGGCGAGCTGCGCAACGCCCGTGCGCTGCAGATCGCCGCGGCACAGCTCGCTTTGCTCGAAGCCTGGACTCATGGCGACCTGACTGCGCCGCCCGAGCTTATCGTCGCCCAGCTCCAGGCGGCGGCGCGGTTGTAAGAAGGACATCGTCCCCCTCGAAACCGAGGGAAGGATCGGGCGGTCAGCGTTGATCGCGCCGGGCGAGAATGCGCAGCCTGAGCGCGTTCAGGCGGATGAAGCCCTCGGCATCGCGCTGGTCGTAGCCGCCCGAACCCTCCTCGAACGTCACCAGTTCCTGGTCGTAAAGGGAGTGAGCACTCTCGCGGCCGGTCATTGTCGCATTGCCCTTGTAGAGCTTCAGCCGGACCTTGCCGGCGACCCTTTCCTGGCTCTTGTCGATCAAGGCCTGGAGCATTTCGCGCTCCGGCGAGAACCAGAAGCCGTTGTAGATCAGCTCGGCATAGCGCGGCATGATCTCGTCCTTGAGATGCATCGCGCCTCGATCGAGGGTGATCGATTCGATTCCGCGATGGGCGACGAGCAGGATCGTCCCGCCAGGAGTCTCATAGACTCCGCGCGATTTCATCCCGACGAAGCGATTCTCGACCAGGTCCAACCGCCCGATGCCATTGTCGTGGCCGAGCTGGTTGAGCCGCTCGAGCAGGCGGGCGGGCGACAGCGCCTCGCCATCGATCGAGACCGGATCGCCGGCCTCGAACGCGATTTCGACGATCGTCGCTTTGTCGGGCGCGTCTTCCGGGGAGATCGTCCGCTGGTGGACATATTCGGGAGCCTCGACCGCCGGATCCTCGAGCACCTTGCCCTCTGACGAGGAGTGAAGAAGGTTGGCGTCGACCGAGAATGGCGCGTCGCCTCTCTTGTCCTTGGCGATCGGGATCTGATGCTCTTCGGCGAACTGGAGCAATTGCTCGCGGCTGGCGAAGCTCCATTCGCGCCACGGCGCGACCACCCTGATGTCGGGCTGGAGCGCATAATAACCGAGCTCGAAGCGGACCTGGTCGTTCCCCTTGCCGGTCGCACCATGGCAGACCGCGTCCGCGCCGACCCTGCGGGCGATTTCGATCTGCTTCTTGGCGATCAGCGGCCGGGCGATCGAGGTGCCGAGCAGATACTGGCCCTCGTAGACGGTGTTGGCGCGGAACATCGGGAAGACATAGTCGCGGACGAATTCCTCGCGCAGATCCTCGATGAAGATGTGCTCGGGCTTGATGCCGAGCAGCAGCGCCTTGTCGCGCGCCGGCCCGAGTTCCTCGCCCTGCCCCAGATCGGCGGTGAAGGTCACGACTTCGCATTTATAGGTCTGCTGGAGCCATTTCAGGATGACGCTGG
>JAQGLD010000320.1 GCA_028293055.1 Alphaproteobacteria bacterium | reverse complement strand
GTTCGCGCTGACCCGGCTGCCCGCGGAGCCGCGCGAATTGCTCACCAATTTCTTCCGTGCGATCTCCGACACGATGCTGGTGATCATCAACTGGGTGCTATGGCTCGCGCCGCTCGGCGTGTTCGCGTTGGCCTATGTCGTCGGGGCCCGTGCCGGGGCGAGCGCGTTCGGCGCGCTGCTCCATTACATATTGCTGGTCTCCAGCATCGGCCTGGCGATCCTGATCCTGGCCTATCCGGTCGGCGTGATCGGCGGCCGGGTGAGCCTTACCGCCTTCGCACGGGCGGTGGCGCCATCGCAGGCGGTGGCGATCAGCACCCAGTCCTCGCTTGCCTCCTTGCCTGCAATGCTGCGTGGGGCGCACAAATTGGGCGTGCCGGTCGCAGCGTCGGGAGTTATCCTTCCGCTCGCGGTCGCGGTCTTCCGAGCCACCGGCTCGGGCATGAATCTCGCCGTCTCCCTCTATGTCGCCCACTGGTTCGGAGTGCCTCTCGGCCCGGCCCAGATCGCGGTCGGAATTGCCGCAGCGACGCTGACCACGATCGGATCGGTGAGCCTTCCGGGCCAGATCAGCTTCGTCACCTCGATTGCTCCGATCTGCCTCGCGATCGGAGTTCCGATCGAGCCGCTCGTCCTGCTCGTCGCCGTCGAGACGATCCCCGATCTGTTCCGCACGGTCGGCAATGTCACGATGGATGTCGCGGTGACCACGACGATCGCACGCCGCAGCGGCTTTGACATAGCGGCGGACAGTGAGGAGGACAGGCTGCTCGACGGCGGGCGCTAGCCCGTGCTGGCCTAAAGCGAATAGCCGCCGTCGCTGACCAGGCAGGCGCCGGTAATGTAGGCGGCGCGGTCGGAGAGGAGGAAGGCGATCTGGCCCGCAATCTCCTCTGGCTGGGCGAAGTGACCGAGCGGCGTGCCCACCTTCGCCATCGCGTCGAACGCGGCCTGCTCGCCTTCCTTCTCGGCCATCGTGTGGAAGGCCGGCAGCTCGTGCCAGATCCTGGTCTCGACCCCGCCGGGGGCGATCGCGTTGACCCTTATCCTGGCCGCCGCGCCCTCCTTGGCGGCGACCCTAGCTAGCTGGATCACCGCTGCCTTGGACGAAGCATAAGCGCCAATGCCCGGTTCGGCCTTTACTCCGGCCGCCGAGGCGGTGAGCACGATAGCCCCACCCGCGCCCTGCATCGCCTTCATTGCCGCCTGCAGGGTGAGGAACGCCCCGTCGAGATTGACCGACAGCACGCGCCGCCACTCTGCGAAGCTGGTGTCGACGATCGGGCTGGCCGCTGCGATTCCGGCATTGACCACGGCGTGGCTGAGCCCGGTGAGATCGGCATTCACCCAGAGCTGCTCGTCGGTGACATCTCCGATGATGATCTGGCGCTCGCAGGGCAAGGTAAAGGCGAAGTCACGCAGCCGATCCTCGTCCAGGTCGACCAGGATCAGCTTCTTCACGCCCTCCGCCGCGAGCAAAGTCGCGGTGGCGGCGCCTATTCCGGAGGCAGCTCCGGTGATCAGGATGTTGGCGCCGGCAAAATCGGACATGGACAGCTCATTAGCCTGCGCGGCGCGGCGCGTCACTCCCGCGCGGTCAGGCGGCGTCGCCGATGCCGAGCTCGCCGAGCTTGCGGTAGAGTGTGGAACGGCCGATTCCGAGCCGCCGCGCGACCTCGGTCATGCGCCCGCGATAGTGGCCGATGGCGAGGCGGATGACATCGGATTCGATTTCCTCGAGCGAACGCAGATTTCCGTCATGGTCGTAAAGGGTAATTCCCGGTCCGTGCGAAAGCGCCGACGTCCCCGCGGCGCCGTTCAGGTGGCGGGCATGGTAATCGTCCGAGCGCTTGCTGAACGTGGATTCCTGGGCGATCTGCGGGAAGTCGACCGCGGTGAGCGCATTGCCGTCGCAGAGCACTGCGGCCCGGAACAAGGCGTTCTGAAGCTGGCGGACATTGCCCGGCCAGCCGTAGCGCATCAGCACTTCGAGGCCGTCGTCGGTGATCGACAAATGGCGCATGCCCGGCTGCTCGGCGATTCGCGACATCAGGTGGCGCGCGAGCGGCGGGATATCGCTCGCCCGGTCGCGCAATGGCGGGATGTCGACATGGACCACGTTGAGCCGGTAATAGAGGTCCTCGCGGAACCGGCCCTTGGCGACTTCCTCGACCAGCCTTTTGTTGGTCGCCGCGATCACCCGGACATCGACCATCTGGATCGAGCGCCCGCCGATACGCTGTATCTCTCCGGACTCGAGCGCCCGGAGCAGCTTGACCTGGGTCTCGAGGGGAAGCTCGCCGACCTCGTCGAGGAACAGGGTGGATCCGTCGGCATCCTCGAAGCGGCCGATATGGCGGTCGAAGGCGCCGGTGAAGGCGCCCTTCTCGTGCCCGAACAGCACCGATTCGACGAGGTTTGCCGGGATCGCGCCGCAATTGACGGTGATCATCGGCTTGCGGCCGCGAGGGCTGGCGATGTGGATGGCCTGGGCGATGACTTCCTTGCCCGATCCGCTCTCGCCCTCGATCAGCACCGACACCCGGGCGCGCGCAGCCTTCGCCGCTATCGCCATCGCGGCGCGGAACAGAGGCGCCGAGCCGACGATTTCGTCGAAGGCGAGCGGCTTGGAAATCTTCTCCGAAAGCGGGCGGAGCTCGCCGTTGCGCTGGCGGCGGTCGGTTGCGGAATTGAGCGCGGTGAGGAGCCGGTCGGGCGCGATCGGCTTGACCAGGAAATCGCTGGCGCCTGCGCGCATCGCGTCGACCGCAGCGGCGACCGAGGTCTGCGCGGTCATCACCAGCAATGGCAGATCGGGGCGAAGCGCCCGTATCTGTTCGATAAGCTCGCTCCCGGCGGCGCCTTCGAGCCAATGATCGAGCAGGATCGCATCGACCTTGGGATGTTCGGGGTCGGTCAGGATCACGTTGGCTGCGTCGATGTCGGAGGCGCCACGCACCCACCAGCCCGCGCGCGCCCCAATCGCGGTCACCAGGCGGCGCTGCGCGGGTTCATCATCGATCAGCAGCAGGCAACGGGTGGATTCCGGACGCATGACATTCCTCTTCGGTGCCGATCTGCGGATAGACCAAGCCGGTAAAGTTCGGCTTAATCGTGTGGATTAAGGCTTGGGCGTCGGCGTCGGCGTTGATAAGGCTGTCGCGTCAACGAAACCAAAAGGGGTGCATATGGTGGCCGAGGGCGAGTTCGATCGCGAAACGATCGTTCACAGGAAAGGCTATGAAAGCTTTATCGGCATGATGCGCATCGGAGCGGTGGTCTGCTTCATCATCGCCATGTTCGTCATCTTCGCCATCGCGAAGTGAAGCTGGCGGTCCTCAGGGAGGCGGCGGACGGCGAGCGCCGGGTCGCCGTCACGCCCGAGATTGTCCGCAAATATATCGCTCTTGGCGCCAGCGTCGCGGTCGAGGCTGGAGCCGGCCTCTCCGCAACGATCGCCGATGCCGATTTCGAGGCGGCGGGAGCGACACTGGGCGCGCGCGAGCAGGTGCTTCGCGACGCAGATGCTATCCTCGGTGTCCAAGGGCCCGACCCCGTAAGCCTGGAGGGCGCGAAGCCCGGGGCGCTGGTCGTCGCTTCGCTCGATCCGTTCCGCCAGCGCGAACGGGTCGATGCTTATGCCGCCGCCGGGCTCGAAGCGCTTGCGATGGAATTCATGCCGCGCATCACCCGCGCCCAGTCGATGGACATCCTCTCCTCGCAGTCGAACCTCGCCGGCTACAAGGCGGTGCTCGACGCCGCTTCCGAATATGGCCGCGCCTTTCCGATGATGATGACCGCGGCCGGGACGATCTCGGCCGCTCGCGTATTCATCATGGGCGTCGGAGTTGCAGGCCTGGAGGCAATAGCCACCGCGCGCCGGCTCGGAGCGATGGTCTCGGCGACCGATGTCCGCGCCGCCACCAAGGAGCAGATCGAAAGTCTCGGCGCCAAGGCGATCTTCGTCGACAAGGTCGCCGGCATCGAAGGCGAAGGCGCGGGCGGCTACGCCACCGAAATGTCCGACGAATACAAGGCCGCGCAGGCGGATCTGGTCTCGAGCCATATCGCCAAGCAGGACATCGTCATCACCACCGCCTTGATTCCGGGCCGGCCGGCGCCGCGGCTGATTTCCGACGCGCAGCTCGCGACGATGCGTCCGGGCAGCGTCGTCGTCGATCTCGCGGTCGAGCAGGGCGGCAATGTCGAAGGTGCGGTCGCCGGCGAAATCGTCGAGCGCCACGGGGTGAAGATCGTCGGGCACCGCAATGTGCCCTCGCGCCTCGCCGCCGACACTTCGGCCCTATTCGCCCGCAACCTCTACAATTTCCTATCCGCCTTCTGGGACAAGGAAGCAGGCCGTGTGGTGCTGCCCGACGATGACGAGATCGTGAAGGGCGTACGGCTGACCCAGGGCGGCAAGGTCGTCAGCGACAGGTTGCTGGGATAGTGGAACCGGCGCGGCCCCCTCCCAATCCTCCCCGGAATGGGGAGCACCCATCCTCCCTGGAGGGGAGGGGGACCGCCCGCCGCAGGCGGGGGGTGGAGGGGTTGGCGCGGAACCGGACATCTGGTCGTCGCACTGCGCCATGCTGAGCGGCCCGACACCCACGATACGAATCGCCCGCGGCCTTCGCCGTGAGATGAGCCTCCCCGAAGTGCTGCTGTGGACCCGGCTTCGCCGGCGGCCGCAGGGTTTCAAATTCCGCAGGCAGCAGCCTGCAGGACGCTACGTCCTCGATTTCTACTGCCACGAAGCGGGGCTCGCCATCGAGGTGGACGGCGAAGCCCATGATCGTGGGGATCGCCCGCAACGTGATGCGGAGCGGAATCTTGCTCTGGCGACGCTCGGTGTGACGACACTTCGGATTTCCGCGCGGGAAATCTTCCAGGATATAGAGGCCGTCGTCGGGCATATCGTTGTAACCGCTTGCGCCTTGTCACCCCTCCACCAGCCTCCGCCTTCGGCTGCGGCTAG
>JAQGLD010000288.1 GCA_028293055.1 Alphaproteobacteria bacterium | reverse complement strand
GGTGCTTCGCGGCGGCGGTACCAGCTCCAATATCACCGTCGATTATCACATCCTCAACAGCACCTTCACCGGGGCCGAGGGATCCGCGATCAATTCAGTCTATACGGCCGCTGCCGGCACGATCCGCGGCCATATCGAAGGGAATGTAATCGGGATCAACGACGGCGTTGCCGGCAGCCAGGGTTCCTCGGGCGGTGACGGAATCACCACCGGGCTGGATCAGTCGACCGGCCCAGGCCACGCCACTTACCTGCTCGACCTGGTCAACAACTCGATTCAGGACATCGCTCAGGGTGCGGGCGGGATCGCCATACGCTCGAACGGAGGCGGCGCGGGCGATGGCGCCGTGGTCGAGGCGACCTTGACCGGCAACAGCGTCGACGAACTCGGGGACTTCACCGGCGCCGCTCTCTACGCTTTGGTCGGGGGCAGCGCCGGCAGCGGCGACTTTGCGAAGCTGGGTCTGTCGCTGCACAACAATGTCTTCAACGCCAGCGATGCCGGCTTCGGGGACAATGCGATCTGGCTCGACCAGGTCTCTACCGACGCCCATTTCTACTTCCCGGGTTATACCGGTTCGGCCGATGGCGAATATAATGGCGGCACCGCAAGCGTGGATCTCAATGCCTTCCTGACCGACCCGAGCCACGCCAACATCCTCTCCAACGGCGCTTTCCCGAGCTTCCCGGGAGGCGTCGACGCCGGGATCGTCAGCGGGGTGACCGGCGATCCCTTCGGCTTCCCGATCCCCTGATCGGACCAATCCAGTGCGACGGCGGATCTCCCGCCGTCGCACAGGGGCTTGCCCGAACTGCACGACGAGCGTAGCGGGCGCCCGGCGGGGGGTGCGGGGGAACAAGTTCGGTCTCCCCCGAATTCTGCCGTGTAGCTTTCCCCGGCCGGGGAGCAGCAAGGAATGAAAATGAGCGAAGCGTCGGTCGCTGCGACACTGCCGGACGTGCGCCAACCGCCCTCCGCCCACCATGCGCAAGGGAGCCTCGTCAAGCTCACCGTCGGCGCGATCGGCATCGTCTTCGGCGATATCGGTACCTCCCCGCTCTACGCCTTCCGCGAGACGTTCGCGGGCCATCATCGGCTCCCGGTCGACCGGCTGCATGTGCTGGGCGTTCTTTCGCTCATCTTCTGGTCGATGATGATCGTGGTGACGCTCAAATATGTCACGATCCTGATGCGCGCAGACAATAAGGGCGAGGGTGGCTCGCTCGCCCTGCTCGCTTTGATCTCGCGCAAGACCGAAGGCGCGCGATGGGGGACGGTCATCGTCCTGCTTGGAGTCTTCGCCTGCGCGCTCTTCTATGGCGACAGCATGATCACCCCTGCGGTCTCCGTGCTCTCCGCGGTCGAGGGTCTGGTGGTGGTCCAGCGCAGCCTGGAGCCGTTCGTCGTGCCCCTCGCGATCGGCATCCTCATCGGCCTGTTCCTGATCCAGAGCCGCGGAACCGCGACGGTCGGCGCCTTGTTCGGCCCGGTCGTCCTCGTCTATTTCTTCACCCTGTCCGTGCTCGGCATGCTCAGCATCATCAATGCGCCGGGGGTCATCGCAGCGCTCGATCCGCGCTGGGCAGTGCGCTTCTTCCTGACCGAGCAGTTCCACGCCTTCATCGCCTTGGGCTCGGTCGTCCTCGCAGTGACCGGAGCTGAAGCGCTCTATGCCGATATGGGCCATTTCGGCCGCAGCCCGATCCGGGCGGGCTGGCTGGTGATCGTGCTGCCGGCGCTGATGATCAACTATCTCGGCCAGGGTGCCCTGCTCATTTCGCACCCGCAGGCCATCCACAATCCCTTCTTCATGCTCGCGCCCGAATGGTTTCGGCTGCCGCTGGTGCTGATCGCGACCGCTGCGACGGTGATCGCGAGCCAGGCGGTGATCTCAGGCGCCTTCTCGGTTACCCAGCAGGCTATCCACCTCGGCTACATTCCGCGCCTGCGCATCCAGCACACCAGCGAATCCGCGCAGAGCCAGATCTACATTCCGTCGATCAACTGGGCGCTGATGATCATGGTCATCGCCTTGGTCCTCGTCTTCCGCAATTCGAGCAACCTCACCGCAGCCTACGGAATCGCGGTTACGGGCGCGATGTTCATCGACACCTGCCTGCTCGCCGTCGTTGTCTTCACCCTGTGGGGCTGGAACCGCTGGCTGGCGGGCGCGACCCTCCTGCTCTTCTTCATCGTCGATGCCGGCTATTTCTCGGCGAACCTGCTCAAGGTGCCGAGCGGCGGCTGGTTCCCGCTGATGATCGGCTTCATCGCCTTCACCTTCCTGACCACCTGGGCGAAGGGCCGCAAATTGCTCGCCCGCCAGCTCCGCCAGGGCGAGATTCCGATCGAATTGTTCATCAAGTCCGCAACCAATTCGGCGGCGCGCGTTCCCGGGACCGCGGTGTTCATGACCTCGCAGGCGGACGGGGTGCCGCACGCCCTCCTCCACAACCTCAAGCACAACAAGGTGCTTCACGAGCGTTCGATCTTCCTGAAGGTGGCGATCGAGGATGTGCCGTTCGTCGACGAGAGCAACCAGATCGAGGTCCAGGACCTCGGCCAGGGCTTCTTCCGGATCGTGCTGCACTTCGGCTTCATGCAGGAGATGCACGTCCCCGACACCTTGGCCAAGATCAATTGCTGCGGGTTGCCGTTCAAGATGATGGACACGAGCTTCTTCCTCAGCCGCCAGACCCCGCTCGCCTCGAGCGTCCGGGGGATGGCGATCTGGCGCGAGAAATTGTTCGCCTGGATGATGCGCAACGCGGAAAGCCCGATGGAATTCTTCAGCTTGCCGCCCAATCGGGTGGTGGAGATGGGCAGCCAGGTGAAGATCTGACGCCTTGGCGGCGGTGCGTGCCCATGTCCTATTTCAGAGCACGGAATCTGGCGCTAGCCCCTGAACGCATAGCTCCGGATCGCTTCCCAGGGCCCGTCCAGGTAGCGCCACATCGCAAGCGCTCGGATCGCGATCGGCCTTGGCTCGAGCGTCGCGCGCAGCTGCGACTGGAGCCTTTTCGCCTCGCGCGGCTCGACCTTGTTCTGGATGGTGATGTGCGGACGCCAGGGCGACTGATCCTGCGGGGTCAGCAGGCCGCGTAACGCCTCGGCAAGGTCCGCGCGGATATCTTCGAGCGCCTCGCTCCGTACCGCCAACGCGGTACCCTCGCCAAGATCGACGATCCCGCTCATCTCGGCCCGCGGCGCCGGCAACGCCGCATAACCGGCCAGCCTCTGCCCGAGCTCGCGCTCCAGGCTCGGGGGAAGTTGCCGAAACAGGGTCAGGTGGGCGGGGACGCGGTTGCGCTCCTGCGGATAATGCGCCTGGCGAAGCGACTGGATCCAGCCATTGTCGCCGTCTCCGAAGCTCGCGGTCACGATGATCGGGGTCAGCGTCTTGCTCCAGCCGGGCCAACCGCGACAAATGCGGTGCGCCCGTTTATAGGCCTGCGCAGGATATTCAAAGGAGTCGCGACATGCGCGTGGGCGTGCCCAAGGAGATAAAGAATAACGAGTATCGAGTCGGTCTGACCCCGGCCTCGGTGGCCGAGTTGGTCAATGCAGGCCACGAGGTCGTCGTCGAGACGAAAGCCGGAGACGGCATCGATTTCTCCGACCAATCCTATGTCGAGGCGGGCGCCCGGATCGCCCCTGATGCCAAGAGCGTGTTCGCCGAGAGCGACATGATCGTGAAGGTGAAGGAGCCGCAGGCGCAGGAGATCGCCCTGCTCGAGCCGCGCCACCTGCTGTTCACCTATCTCCACCTCGCCGCGGACAAGCCGCAGGCCGAGGGGTTGATGAAGTCCGGAGCGACCTGCATCGCCTATGAGACCGTGACCGCGAACGACCGTTCCCTGCCCCTGCTCAAGCCGATGAGCGAGGTCGCGGGCCGCATGTCGGTCCAGGTCGGCGCCCATTATCTCGAGAAGGAGCAAGGCGGCCGCGGGGTCCTCCTCGGCGGAGTGCCCGGAGTCGCTCCGGCGCGGGTCGCGATTCTCGGCGGCGGGGTCTCCGGCGTCAACGCGGCCCAGATGGCGGTCGGGATGCGCGCCGACGTCACCATCTACGACATCTCAAACGCCCGCCTTGCCGAGCTCGACATGTTTTTCGGCAGCCAGATCAAGACCGCCTACGCTTCGCGCGCGGCGATCGCCAAGGCGGTAAGCGAGGCCGAGTTGGTGATCGGGGCGGTGCTCGTCCCCGGAGCCGCGGCGCCCAAGCTCGTCACCCGCGACATGCTGAAAACGATGAAGCGCGGATCGGTGCTCGTCGACATCGCCATCGATCAGGGGGGCTGCTTCGAGACATCGCGCGCAACCACCCACGACAATCCCGTGTTCGAGGTGGACGGAGTGATTCATTATTGCGTCGCGAACATGCCGGGCGCGGTGGCGCGGACTTCGGCGATCGCACTCAACAACGCGACCCTGCCCTTCGTCCTCAAGCTCGCCAACGAAGGCGCCGAAGCGGCGATGAAAGCTGACTCCCATCTCGCCAACGGGCTCAACGTGTCGGGGGGCAAGATCCGACATCTTGCCGTTGCCGAAGCGCTCGACTTGCCGTTCGACGCGGCAGCCTGAGGCTGGAACAAAAATGGAACACGCCTGTTGGTGGGAGCATGTTTCCCACCGACAGGAAGGTGTCATGACCGACAAGCAGAACGATCAACCGAACCCGGCCAAGGATCCGGACGACTGGGTTACCGGCGACGAATCGATGACCGGGCCCCAAGCCTCCTATCTCGAAACTCTCAGCCGCGAGGCCGGCGAGCCTTTCGATCCCGAGCTGAGCAAGGCCGAGGCGTCCAAGAAGATCGACGCGCTCCAGCACGAAACCGGTCGCGGGCTCGATCACTGATCACACGTGCGCGCGTTCAGCGCATCCCCTGCGCGCGGGCCTGCTCGACCAGATCGAGCTGCCGCTCGAT
>JAQGLD010000239.1 GCA_028293055.1 Alphaproteobacteria bacterium | reverse complement strand
ATCGGCTCGGTCGGCGCGCGGGTGAATGCGGCCCTGGTCACTCCGGCGCCGTTCGTCGAGCGCCTCGTCCATTTCTGGGCCAATCATTTCGCGGTCTCGGCGGACAAGCTGACGGTGATCGGCCTTGCCGGCCTGCTCGAGTTCGAGGCGATCCGCCCCAATGTGCTCGGCCGCTTCGGCGACATGCTGCTCGCGGTCGAGCAGCATCCCGCTATGCTCCTCTATCTCGACCAGGCCCAGTCGATCGGACCGAACAGCGTCGCCGGAGCGCGGGCGGCGCTGCGCCAGCAGCCGCGCAAGGCCGGGCTCAACGAGAATCTAGCGCGCGAGATCATGGAGCTTCACACGCTCGGAGTCCGTTCGGGCTACAGCCAGGCGGATGTTACCGAATTCGCGCGCGCGCTCACCGGCTGGACGGTGGATGGCCTCGCCCGCGGGCCGATGGCGCGAGCGCTCGGCGGCACCGGCACTCCGGGCGAGTTCAACTTCGCCGAACGGCTGCACGAGCCGGGCGCTCGGACGCTGCTCGGCAAGACCTATGCGCAAGGCGGGGAGGATCAGGCGAAGGCCATCCTTGCGGATCTCGCCGCCCATCCCGCGACCGCGCACCATATCGCGACCAAGCTCGCCCGCCATTTCGCCGCCGACGATCCGCCCCCCGCCTTGGTGGATCGGCTGGCGAAGGCCTATCTGGCGAGCGGCGGCGACCTGCCGTCGCTCTACCGGGTGCTGATCGAGGCCCCGGAGGTTTGGAACCCGGCGATTCCCAAGTTCCGAAGCCCGTGGGACTGGTCGGTGGCTGCGCTTCGCGCGGTCGGATCGCGCGACATCAAGGGGCCGGCGGCGGCGGGGCTGCTGGTCCAGCTCGGCCAGCCGGTCTGGAAGCCGGGCTCGCCGGCGGGCTATGACGACCTCAATGCGACCTGGGCGGGTCCCGACGCCCTGGTGCGGCGGGTCGAAGCCGCCGAGCGTCTCGCCGGCCGCAGCGCCAGCGCGGTCGACGCCCGCAAGCTCGCTCCGAAGCTGATGCCCGATACGCTGAGCCCGGCGACCGGAATGGCCCTCGCGCGCGCCGAGAGCCCGGGCCAGGGGCTCGCGCTCCTGCTCGCATCCCCCGAATTCCTGCGGAGGTGAAGATGATCGATCGCCGCCTGTTCCTGGGTAGCGCGGCCGCCGCCGGCGCCGCCTTGCTCGCCGCCCCGCACGTCGCCTTCGCCAGGGCGATGACCGACCGCCGCTTCGTCTTCATCATCCAGCGCGGCGCCGCGGACGGCCTGTCCACGCTCGCCCCGGTCGGCGACCCGGCCTTCGCCGCCTTGCGCGGCGGCTTTGCCGATCTCGACGGCGGTGCGAAGCTCGATCCCTTCTTCACCCTGCATCCGGCGCTGACCGAAACCGCGAAGCTTTACGGCGCCGGCGAAGCCCTGTTCGTCCATGCCGTCGCCTCACCCTATCGCGACCGCTCGCATTTCGACGGCCAGAATGTGCTCGAGACCGGCGGGCTCGCCGCCTACCAGCTTCGCGACGGCTGGATGAACCGGCTGCTCGGCCTGCTCCCGCAGGACGAGGCCAAGGCGATCGCGGTCTCGGCGACGGTTCCGGCGGCGCTTCGCGGCATCCACGATGTCGGCTCCTACGCGCCTTCGGTACTTCCGGCGGCTTCCGAGGACCTGCTCGCCCGGGTCGGCGATCTCTATGCGGCCGATCGCCAACTCGCGCCCTTGTGGAACGAGGCGATGCAGACCCGCAAGCTGACCAGCGATCTCGCCGCCGACGGCGGCCGCAACGCCGCAGCCACCGGAGCGCTCGCCGCCCGCTTGCTCTCCGGGGCGGAGGGCAACCGGATCGCCTTCATAGAGACCGGCGGCTGGGACACGCATAGCGGCCAGAAGGGCCGGCTGACGGCGCAATATCGCGGCCTCGACGCTATGATCGCAGCGCTCAGGACCGGGCTCGGTCCGGCCTGGAGCGAGACCTTGGTGCTGGTCGCGACCGAGTTCGGGCGCACCGCGGCGCCCAACGGCACCAACGGCACCGACCACGGCACCGCCTCGGCTGCGATGCTGCTCGGTGGCGCGGTCAAGGGCGGAAGGGTGATCGCCGACTGGCCCGGCCTGGCGCCTGCGGCCCTCTACGAGAATCGCGATCTCAAGCCGACGACGGATCTCGACGCCTTGATCGCCAACGCGCTCGGCCAGCATTATGGGCTCGAGCTGCCCCGCACGATGGCGACCCTGTTCCCGAACGGGACACGAGCCCGAGCGCTGGACGGACTGATCAGGGCGTAGAGCCTCTCTACGCCGCTTCGCGGCAGGAAGGCTGGTCGCAGTGGACGTCGTGCACCCCCCACGTTAGAGCGTGCCCTCGCCTTTGCCCCGGGAAATCCAAGTGACGCTCTACGCCCGCTTCGCCGCGCATCTCAACGACGCCCTCGACGCGCTCGAGCGCGAGGGGCAGCTGGCGCCGGGACTGGAGCGCCAGGCGGTCGCGGTCGAGCCGCCGCGCGATGCCTCGCACGGCGATCTCGCCACCAACGCGGCGATGGTGCTCGCCAAGCGCGCCGGCACCAATCCGCGCGCGCTCGCCGCCCTGATCGCTCCGAAGCTCGAAGCGCTCGATTCGGTGCGGTCGGTCGAGATCGCAGGCCCGGGCTTCATCAACATCCGGCTCGATCCTTCGCTATGGACCGAGGAGCTGGGCGCCATCCTCTCCGGGGGGGACGAATACGGCCGTTCCGACCTCGGCCGCGGCCAGAGGGTCAATGTCGAATATGTCTCGGCCAATCCGACCGGGCCGATGCATATGGGCCATTGCCGCGGCGCGGTTGTCGGCGACGCGCTCGCCGCCTTGCTCGAACATGCCGGCTACCAGGTCGTCCGCGAATATTATGTCAACGACGCCGGCGGGCAGGTCGATTTCCTCGCCCGCTCGGCCTGGCTGCGCTATCGCGAGGCGCTCGGCCACGACATAGGCGAGATTCCCGAAGGCCTCTATCCCGGCGACTATCTCAAGCCGGTCGGAAAGCGGCTGGCCGAGGAATTTGGCGAGCTTTACGCCGATGCGCCGGAGGGCGAGTGGCTCGCGACGTTCCGGAAACGCTCGGTCGCGGCGATGCTCGAGCTGATCAAGGCCGATCTCGCTCTGCTCGGAATCCACCATGCTTTGTTCGCCTCGGAGGCCGAGGTCCAGGCCTCCGGCGCGGTCGATCGCGCGCTCGAGACGCTGCGCGGCAAGGGGCTGATCTACCAGGGCGTGCTCGAAGCGCCCAAGGGCGAGGTCAACGAGGATTGGGAGCCGGTCGAGCTGACCTTGTTCCGCTCGACCCGGTTCGGCGACGACCAGGACCGGCCGATGAAGAAATCGGACGGCAGCTGGACCTATTTCGGTGCCGACGCCGCCTACCATCTCCAGAAGGCCGAGCAGGCCGACCAGTTGATCAACATCTGGGGCGCCGACCATGCCGGCACGGTCAAGCGCATCCAGGCGGCGGTCCAGGCGCTGACCGATGGCCGGGTCGCGCTCGACGTCAAGCTCGTCCAGATGGTCCGCCTGTTCCGCGCCGGCGAGCCGGTCAAGATGTCGAAGCGCTCGGGCTCGTTCGTCACCCTCGCCGATGTCGTCCGCGAGGTCGGCAAGGATGTGGTCCGCTTCATGATGCTGACCCGCCGGGCGGACGCTCCGCTCGATTTCGACTTCGCCAAGGTGGTCGAGGCGTCGAAGGACAATCCGGTCTTCTACGTCCAATATGCCCATGCCCGGATCCGCTCGCTCCACCGGCGTGCGAAGGAGGCCGGGATCGATCTGGCCGCGACGGCGGATCTCTCGCTGCTCGACGACGAGGAACTCGCTCTGGTCCGGCTCGCCGCGCAATATCCCCGCATTGTCGAAGGCGCGGCGCTGGCGCACGAGCCGCATCGCATCGCTTTCTATCTGTCCGATCTCGCGGCAGCGCTCCACGCGCAGTGGAACAAGGGCAATGACGATCCGTCGCGCCGCTTCCTGATCGCGGATAACGCGCCCTTAACCAGAGCGCGTCTAGAATTGGCGTCTGCAATCGGGCAAATTGTCCGCAACGGCCTCGCTTTGATGGGCGTGGCTGCCGCCGAGGAGATGCTGTGATGACCGACATTCGCGCCGACGAACTCGACGAAGGCGAACGTCTGCCCTGGCTTGAGGCCGTCGAGGAGGATGAGGCCAAGGAGGCCCCGTCGATCCTGAAGCTGATCGTCGCCGTGCTGATCGGCCTCGCAGCGATCGGCGGAATCGTCGGCGGCATCTTCTGGCTCGGCAATCGTGACGGCAGCCGCACTGCGGCGGGCTCGCCCGAGCTGATCCGCGCGCCGGCGGCAGATTATAAGACCAAGCCGACCACGCCGGGCGGGATGCAGGTCGAGGGCGAGGGCGACAGCAGCTA
>JAQGLD010000216.1 GCA_028293055.1 Alphaproteobacteria bacterium | reverse complement strand
TCCTTGAGGCGCTGATAGGCGTAAGGCGCAAGGCCGAGGCGGAAGACATCGCAGCGCAGCTGGACGGCGGTCGCCACCTTGTTGACATTCTGCCCGCCGGGCCCGGTCGAGGCGATGAAACTTTCCTGCAGCGCCTCCTCGGGAACGACGAACGCTTCAGCCGACATCGCCGAAGCCCGCCGCGGCGAAGCTCGCCGGCAACGGCGCCCTGGCTTCCACCGCAGTCTTGCCCTCGCGCTCGAGTCGCAGCGACAAGGCATGGAGCAGCATCGGCCCCCTGCCGTCGCCATAGTCGGGCCTATCGCGATAGACGGGCCCATCGCTATAGACGGGATCGCCGGCGATCGGGATTCCAAGGCCGCTGGCGGCATGGACCCGGAGCTGATGGGTCCGCCCGGTCTCGGGCATGAGCAGGATCGCGGCTCGGCCGTCATGCACCGCGAGCTTGCGCCAGCGAGTGACCGCCGACTTGCCCGCCGGGTCGGGAACCACCCGCCAACCGGCCTCCGCGCTCGATATCTTGAGCAGCGGCATGTCGATCTCTCCCTCGGCCCCGGCGGGATCGCCGTCGAGCACGGCGAGATAGGTCTTGGCGACCAGGCCGTCCTCGAAGGCGCGCTGCAGCCTCTTGTGCGACTTGGGATTGCGGGCGAGCAGGAGGCAGCCGCTGGTGTCGCGGTCGAGGCGGTGGACGAGGGTGGGCGGGCGGTGGAAGCCGAAGCGCAGGCGGGCGAGATGCGCCTCAAGGCTGATCGGAGTCTTCGGCCCGGGATGGACCGCAAGGCCGGCCGGCTTGTCGATGACCAGCGCCTCGCCGTCGATGAACAGGACTCGATCGTCCCACATGCTTTTGGCTTCCGGCATGGCCATCGCCCTGCCATCAGTGTTGCCGGCCTGCAACCGGGATGCAGGACTCATTGGTATTCCTCGTTTAATTCGAAATTAACCTTTTGCGTTCATCTCTTCCATGGTTAATGAACATGCCAGGGGGAGCTGGGCCGATACTGGGCCCGGAGGACCCCCCTGAAAGAGGGGCGAGCGACGATGCGAGTGTTGCTGATCGAAGACGAGCCGACGACCGCGAAGAGCATCGAACTGATGCTGCACGCCGAAGGCTTCAATGTCTACACGACCGACTTGGGCGAAGAGGGCTTGGACCTCGGCAAGCTCTACGATTACGACATCATTCTTCTCGACCTCAACCTGCCCGACATGCACGGTTACGATGTCCTCAAGAAGCTGAGACTCGCCAAGGTCGGCACTCCGGTGCTGATTCTCTCGGGCATCAGCGAGATGGATTCGAAGGTCCGGGCGCTCGGCTTCGGAGCCGACGATTATGTCACCAAGCCTTTTCACCGCGACGAGCTGGTCGCCCGCATCCACGCCGTGGTGCGCCGCTCCAAGGGCCATTCGCAGTCGGTGATTCGGACCGGCAAGCTCGCGGTCAATCTCGATGCCAAGACGGTCGAGGTCGACAGCGCCCGGGTGCATCTGACCGGCAAGGAATATGCGATGCTGGAGCTGCTCTCGCTCCGCAAGGGCACGACCCTGACCAAGGAGATGTTCCTCAACCATCTCTATGGCGGGATGGACGAGCCCGAGCTCAAGATCATCGACGTGTTCATCTGCAAGCTGCGCAAGAAGCTCTCTTTGGCCTGCGGCGGCGACAATTATATCGAGACCGTCTGGGGCCGCGGCTATGTGCTGCGCGATCCGGAAGAGATCGAGACCGCCAAGGTCGCCTGAGCCGCCGCAATTCCCTTTTCTCCGACAAGATATTCCCGGCCGGCAGCTTCCTGGCCGAGAACACTCCTCGCCTCGCCTTTCCAGAGCGGGGGCCGACGTTCGCAGAATGCGGACGTCGGCTTTTTTATGTCGATTCGCCGACCGGGCGATTGTCCCGGCGGCGCCGGTGGAACATGGTGACCCTATGACCTATTGCATCGGACTGCTGCTCGACCTGGGACTGGTGATGATCGCGGACACGCGCACCAATGCCGGAGTCGATAATTTCTCCTCGCACCGCAAGCTCCACACTCTCGCCAACGGGCCCGAGCGCCAGATCTTCGCCTGCACTTCCGGCAGCCTGTCGATGAGCCAGAATGTGCTCGACCTGCTCGACGAGGGCCTGCCGATCGCCGAGGATGACGGGATCAAGAGGACGATCGCGACCGCTCCCTCGATGTTCCGGGTGGTGCAGCTGATCGGCGAGGCGGTGCAAGATGTGAACCGCACCGTCGGCAAGGCACTGGCGGAGAGCGACCTCAGCAGCAGCGTCTCCTTCCTGGTCGGAGGTCGGATCGGCGGCGAGCGCCCGCACCTCTACCAGATCTATTCGGCCGGAAATTATATCGAGTGCAGCCCCGAATCGCCATTCCTGCAGATCGGCGAGACCAAATATGGCAAGCCGATCCTCGACCGCGGAATCCGGGCCGGAATGCCGCTGAGCGAAGCGGTCAAGGTTGGTTTCCTGTCGTTCGACAGCGCGATGCGCTCGAATCTCGGAGTCGCCCGGCCGCTCGACCTGCTGGTCATGCCGACCGACCGCGAAGCCCCCTTGCTGACCCGGCGGATCGAGGCCGACGACGAATATTTCAACCTGCTCTCGCTGCGCTGGTCCGAATTGCTCCACGAAGCGACCGAGCTGATCCCCAATCCCCCATTCATGCGGATCGAGGGCGAACGAGCAATTCGCGCGGTAGAAAAGGGCTAGGGTCTTTCTGGCGTCCTTCGATACGCCATCTCGACAGGCTCGATGGCTACTCAGATGAGCGGTTGGTGAAAAGACAAAGATCGCTCATCCTGAGTAGGGACCGAGCTTGTCGAGGGCGCGTAGCGAAGGACCGTCGCCGAGCGGTCTTCAGCCTGCCGCGCTCCCGGCCCGCAGCAGGGTAAGCCTGGGCCCCGCCATCGCAGCGGCCGCCTGCGCATCGACCGGAGGCGAAAGCAGATAGCCCTGGCCGTCACGGCAGCCGAGCTTGCGCAGCAGCTCCAGTTGCTCGCGTGTCTCGATATGCTCGGCGACGCAGGGCAGGCCCATCGCAGCGCACAAATCGAGCACGCCCTTGAGCAGCCGCCGGCTGCGCATCGAATCGTGCGGCGACGCAATCAGCGAGCCGTCCAGCTTGATCCCGTCGAACTGCATCTCGCGCAGATAGGAGATCGAGGCATGACCGGCGCCGAAATCGTCGAGGACGATTCTCGTCCCGGCGGCGCGAAACTGCTGGAGGTTGGTCCTCGCAGTTTCGAAATCCACCAGCAAGGCGGTCTCGGTGACCTCGAACTGGAGCCGCCCGGGATCGAGCCCGGCCTCGGCCAGGATCGTGAGGAGGCGGTCGGCGCTACCGGCGACGCACAATTGCACGGCGCTGACGTTGAAGGAGAGGCGGACGCTGCCCGCCCAGCGGCGCGCCTCGCCGACGGCGTCGCGGAGCAGCCGCTCGCTCAGCTCGCCGATCAGGTTGATCTGCTCTGCGATCGGGATGAACTCGCCGGGTGCGACCGGACCGAGCAGATCGTGGTTCCAGCGCGCCAGCGCCTCGAAGGCGCGCAGCTCGCCAGTCGCGAGGTCGCGAATCGGCTGGAAGACGAGGCCGATCGCATCCTGGCTCGCCTTGAGGCGAAGCGAGTCCTCGATCTGCACCCGCCGAAGGTTGAGCGCGTCCATCTCCTCCGAAAAAACCGCGATCCCGGCGCGGCCCGAATGCTTGGCCTGATAAAGCGCGCTGTCGGCGCGAATAAGCGCCTGGGCCGGATCGCAATCGCCGACTCGGAGCAGGGTGAGGCCGCAACATCCGGAGATCCTGAACTCGCGGCCCGATATGACGAACGGCTCCTCGAGCGCCGAGCGCACCGCTGCGCCGATCGCCTTGGCGCCGCTGACCGTGCGAATGCGGGGGAACAGCAGGGCGAATTCGTCGCCTCCGATCCGCGCCGCAAGTGCGGATCGCCCGCCGACCGAGGTCAGGCGAGCGCCGACTTCCTCGAGCACGGCGTCGCCGGTGGCGTGACCGAAGGTGTCGTTGATCGGCTTGAAGCCGTCGAGATCGAGAATCGCCAGAGCGAGACCGTCGCCCGACCGCGACAAGGCGGCGGCGCGGCGCGCGAGATGGCGCAGGAAGGCCCGGCGGTTGGCGAGGCCGGTGAGAGGGTCGGTATCGGCGGTGCGCTTCGCCTTGGCCTTTTCCACCTTTGCGACTCGCTCCGCGCGTCGCGCCCGTTCGCGCTCCGCGGCGATACCGGTGCGCGACTCGATCAGACGCGAGAAGCCCTCGTCGTGGATCCTCAGCAGATGAAGGATGAGCAGCAATATCAGCGAAAGGCTGACGCCCATGCCGATATGGCCCGGGTCGGGCGAAAAGATGAGCCGGGTTGCCAGCGGCAGGCCGAGCAGCAGGATCGGCAATCGCGCCGCAGCCAGATAAGCGCTGACTCCGTAGGCGCAGCCGACCGCCGCGAGGCTGCCGAACAGGATGACGAGATCGTGGTTGGCGGGATTGTCCTCACTGAGCTGGTAGAGCGCCCAGCCGCAAAAGCCGACACAGAAAGCGAGCGCGTAGAAGAAGGTTTTCCTGAGCTCGATGAGAATGCGTTCGGGCGCTAGCATCTCGCGCCGCGCTCTCAGCCAATGGACCAGCCGCACGATCAGCAGAAGGACGAGCGGAGTGATCGGATTGTAGAAGGAGCCGAACGCGCCTTTGGTGGCGAGATAGAGGCCGGCGATATTGGCCAGGCCGATCGCGTAGAGAAGCGGAATCTGGCGGCTGAGCGCGCGGTAGCGCTCCTCGAGCAGCGCCCGCCCGGCTTCGCTGCGCGCCTCGCCGGCTCCAACGAGCCGGTCGAGCCATTCCGTCTTCCAGGACATAGAGCACGCATTAATCGAAATTGCTTAATGGTCGGTTTGCCTGCCGGCCCGGGGACTATTTCAGCGGCAATTCGCGCTGGTCGGGCTCGAAGCGTTGCCAGCCGTGCGGGCCGAGGCGCTCGAGCGGACGGAAGCGCGCCTTGTAGGCCATGCGCTTCGAATTCTCGACCCAATAGCCGAGATAGACATAGGGAAGACCGGCCCGCGCCGCGCGCGTGATGTGGTCGAGGATGATGTAGGTGCCTAGTCCGGGACGATCGGGATCGTCGGGCTCGAAGAAGGAGTAGATCATCGACAGGCCGTCGGCCTGCTGATCGGTCAGGCAGGCGCCGACCAGGCGGCCGGGCCGCCCGACCACCGAGGGCTCGCGATATTCGACGACATAGGTCTTGACC
Source organism: Alphaproteobacteria bacterium (assembly GCA_028293055.1). GTDB lineage: Bacteria > Pseudomonadota > Alphaproteobacteria > Sphingomonadales > Sphingomonadaceae > Allosphingosinicella. Next base: position 1,898 of record JAQGLD010000216.1, on the reverse strand, counting down.
GGGCTCTGCTCGATCATGTCGGAGAAATCGCTCTCGTCCATCCCGACCATGCCCCCGTCGGGGTGGCGATGTTTGAGGTAGCGGCGAAGCAGGGCGTATTGCTCCTCGGTCGCCCACGGCTTGCAGGCGGTCACCTCGAGATCGGCGAAGCGGCGCAACGTCTTGCGATGGGTGGCGCTGGGCTGGAACTCGTTGGCGACGACTCGCACGGAGACGCAGGCCGAGCAGTCGATGCAGCTTGGGCGGTAGGCGACGCTCTGGCTGCGCCGGAAGCCGATGCGGCCAAGCGCGTCGTTGAGCTCCCCGGCATGCTGGCCGTTGAGCTCGGTGAAGACCTTCCGCTCGGTCTTGCCCGCCAGATAGGGACAGGGCGCCGGGCTGGTGACGAAGAAACGAGGAAAGCGGAACGGTGCGCTCAATGCGAGTTCCTAGGTTGAGAACCGTGGTTGAAGGAATCTTTATGCGACCTTCCGGGCGCCTTGAAAAGAGCGGCGTAGGGCCAAACCAGCGTTAACCCTGCCGCGTTCCAGCGCGGGACGCTATTCAGCGAATCCCTACCGGCTCCACCTTGAATCCGCCGCGCTGGAGATCCTCGACCAGCGCCTGGAGATGACTCGCTCCGCGCGCCTCGCACTCTACGTCGATATAGGCGTCCTTGGCCGGCAAGGTGGTGAAGACCCGCTGGTGGTCGATCTCGACGATGTTGACCCGATGACGGTCGAAAATCTTGACCACTGCATAGAGCGCGCCCGGCCGGTCCTGGAGCTGGATTCGAAGCCGCGCCATCCGGCCCGAGCGGGCGAGGTCGCGCAGCAGCACGGTGGCCAGCAGACGCGTGTCGATATTGCCGCCGGTCAGCACCAGGCCGACCCGGCGGCCGCGCAGCCGCTCCGGATGGGCGAGCAAGGCGGCGAGACCGGCAGCGCCGGCGCCCTCGACCACCGTCTTTTCGATCTGCAGGAACAGGCTGATCGCGGTCTCGATATAATTTTCCGAGACAAGCAATATCTCGTCGACGACATCGGCGATGATCTGCGAGGTCAGCTCGCCGGGCTGCTTGACCGCGATGCCCTCTGCGATCGTATCGCCGGCCGAGGGCAGCTCGTGGCCGCCTATCTTGCAGTACATCGACGGGTAGAGCTCGGCTTGTGCTCCGATCACCTCGATATCGGGCCGCAGCGCCTTGGCCGCGGTGCCGATCCCGGAGATCAGGCCGCCGCCACCGATCGGAACGACCAGGGCGTCGAGATCGGGCGCGTCGGCGAGCATCTCGAGCGCGACCGTGCCCTGGCCCGCAATCACCTCGGCATCGTCGAACGGGTGGACGAACGTCAGCGCGCGCTCTGCGGCGAGCCGCATGGCCGGTTCGTAAGCGTCGTCATAGGTTTCGCCGTGGAGCACGATCTGGGCGCCATGGCCTTCGGTCTGCATGACCTTGATCGTCGGGGTCGGCCTGGGCATCACGATCGTGACCGGAACCCCGAGCCTCTTGCCGTGATAGGCGACCGCCTGGGCATGGTTGCCGGCCGAGGCGGCGATGACTCCGCGGCTCCTCGTCTCCGGATCCATCAGAAGCAATTTGTTGAGCGCACCGCGCTCCTTGTAGGCCGCGGTGAATTGGAGGTTCTCGAACTTTACCCAGATTGTCGCTCCGGTCGCGTCGGAAAGGGTCCGGCTGATCATCGTCGGAGTGCGGATCACCGCGCCCTTGATCCGCTGCGCGGCGGCTTCGATATCGGCAAGGGTGACGATTGCGGAGGTGATCGGAGCGGGGCTGGCCATCGCCGCCGCTTAGCAAAAGCCGATCGCCCTGTCCCCCGCTTAAGGCGGCCCGCCCATCTGGCGCCGCCGCGCAACAGGCCGTATCGCCGCCTGATGACAATCAAGAAGCTCGCGGC
>JAQGLD010000198.1 GCA_028293055.1 Alphaproteobacteria bacterium | reverse complement strand
GATCGGGCGCGCTGCTGATCATTCGGCGGTGCACTACCGGATGCTCAATGCGAGCAAGGGCGCGGCTGTGCGAGGCCCGAGGATCCAGGCCGATCGACGCAGGTACAGAGCCGCGATCCACGACATGCTCGACGCCCACACGGGCCTAAAGGTCGTGGAAGGGGAGGCGGTGGCACTCCGCATGGAGGGGCGTCGCGTATGCGGCATAGAGCTAGCGGACGGGGCCACCCTGAACTGCGCGGCTGTCGTGCTGGCAACCGGCACCTTCCTCGGCGGCAAGCTGCACTTCGGGATGGACAGCCTCAGGGGCGGACGGGTTGGCGAGCGTGCCGCCACGGCGCTCGCCTTCCAGCTCAGGGCGATGGAACTGCCGATCGCGAGGCTCAAGACCGGCACACCGCCGCGGCTCGACGGACGCACCATCGACTGGGCTCGCCTCGAGCGCCAGGAGAGCGACTCGGAGCCGTGGACTATGTCGGCCATGACCGGCGCGCGCCCCGCCCCCCAGCTCTTCTGCTCGGTGACCCGCACCAACCCGCGTACCCACCAGCTGATTCGCGACAATCTTGATCGATCGCCCCTTTTCTCTGGAGAAATCGAGGGAATCGGGCCGCGCTACTGCCCGTCGATCGAGGACAAGGTCCACCGCTTTGCCGATCGCGACAGCCACCAGCTCTTTCTCGAGCCCGAGGCGCTGGACGATCCCACCGTGTACCCGAACGGAATCTCGACCTCGCTGCCGACGGATGTCCAGCTCGCCATGATTCGTTCGATGGACGGGCTCGAGCGCGCGGAGATCCTTCAGCCCGGCTATGCCGTCGAATATGACCATGTCGACCCGCGGGCACTCGACCACACGCTGGCTGTGCGCGGCGTCGCCGGACTCTACCTGGCAGGGCAGGTCAACGGGACCACCGGCTATGAGGAGGCAGCGGCGCAGGGCCTGGTGGCCGGGCTCAACGCGGCGGCGTGGGCCATGGGAAAGCCCGCGATCCTGCTAGACCGGGCCGATTCCTATATCGGCGTAATGGTCGACGATCTTGTCCTGCAGGGCGTGACCGAGCCCTATCGGATGCTGACGGCGCGCGCGGAATACCGGCTGCGGTTGCGCGCCGATAACGCCGAGGCCCGGCTGACTCCGCACGCGATCGCCATAGGCTGTGTGGGTGCCGAGCGCGCCGAACACTTTCGCCGCTCCCGCGACCAGCGTGCCGCGGTGGAGGCGGTGCTGATGCCGACCTTAGCAGGGGCCGATTTGCGATCACTCGGTATCATGGTGCGCGACGACGGGGTGAAGCGCAGCATCGCGGAGTGGCTGCGCTTCCCCGAGCTTGGGCTGGAAGCGCTGACCCGGCTCGTGCCCGGGCTCGCCGGCTTGTCCAGGGCCGCAGTCGAGGAAGCGATCGAGGACCATCGCTATGCGCCTTATGTCGAACGCCAGGAATCGGAAGTCAGGCGGTTGCGGGCCGACGAGGCGGTCAGGATACCCGCAACGCTCGACTATCGCTCGGTCGGCGGGCTCTCGAACGAGATGGTCGAACGGCTGTCTGCGGCGCGACCCCCTACGCTTGGAGCCGCGGGCCGAATTCGGGGTATAACGCCGGCCGCGCTCGCCGCAATTCTGGTGCATGCGCGGCGCAGGGCCGCGTGATGACGGAGGGGGAGGCAAAATCGGCGCTCAATGTTCCATGTGAAACATTGGCGCGCCTGGAGGCGTTCGCGGACCTGCTCAGGGAAGAGAATGCGCGCCAGAATCTCGTCTCCAAGGCTTCGCTAGATCATCTCTGGTCCCGGCACGTCCTCGATTCGGCGCAACTCGTTCCGCTCGCGCCGCCCGGTGCCTGGGTCGATCTCGGGACCGGCGCCGGCTTTCCAGGCCTCGTCACCGCATTGCTACGGCCCGATCCAACGACGTTGATCGAATCCCGAAGGCTGCGCGCGGATTTCCTATCGCGGGCCATAGCAATACTGGGGATTGCGGATCGTGCGGAGGTGCTCTGCGCCAACGTCGAGACGCCCCCGGTCCGCCGCTTCGCAGTGATCAGCGCGCGCGCTTTTGCGCCGATGGACAAGCTGCTGACCTTGGGCGAAAGATTTGCGGACGACCGGACAATCTGGCTGCTTCCAAAGGGCCGAAACGCGCAGACGGAACTGGCAGCGGCGGGCGCTTCGTGGCAGGGTGACTTTCGGCTGGAGCCCAGCGTGACCGACCCGGACTCGTGGATCGTCGTCGCCGGCCAGGTTCGGCGCAGAGTGAAGGGAAACAAGGCGCGATGATTCGTATCGCCGTGGCGAACCAGAAAGGCGGGGTCGGCAAGACCACAACGGCGATCAACCTCGCTACCGCGCTCGCCGCCACCGGATGGAAGGTGCTGCTGATCGACCTCGATCCTCAAGGCAACGCCTCGACCGGCCTAGGCATCGGCCAGGCGTTGCGCGACCTTTCGAGCTACGACCTGCTCACCGGCGGTTGCACGGTCGAGGAAGCCGTGGTGGCGACGCGGGTACCGCGCCTCGATCTGCTCCCCGCCACCGTCGATCTTTCCGGTGCCGAGATCGAGCTTGTCGAGCTCGAACAGCGCACCCATCGGCTCGACAAGGCGCTGGACGCCGCGCCGACCGGGCGCTGGGACGTCTGCCTGATCGATTGCCCCCCGTCGCTCGGACTGTTGACGATCAACGCCCTGGTCGCGGCGCAGTCCATCCTGGTGCCGCTCCAGGCCGAATTCTTCGCGCTCGAGGGGTTGAGCCAGCTGCTCCAGACCATCGAGCGGATTCGCGCGCGCTTCAACCCCGAGCTTTCGATCCTCGGCGTCGCCCTCACCATGTTCGACCGCCGCAACAATCTATCCAACCAAGTCTCGGACGATGTCCGCGCCTGCCTTGGCAAAGTCGTGTTCGACACGGTCATTCCGCGGAATGTCCGGCTTTCGGAAGCACCCAGCCACGGAATCCCGGCCCTGATCTACGATCATCGCTGTCCCGGCTCGGAAGCCTATATTGCGCTCGCCCGCGAGCTGATCGGGCGGCTGCCCAAGGCGGCGGTCGCGGCATGAGCGAGGAGAGTCCCGCCCGCCGCCGACCCTCCAGCCTCGGCCGCGGCCTGTCCTCGTTGCTCGGCGAGGTCGCCCAGGAAACTCCGATTACCGGTGCGCCGAATCGCGGCAATATCCAGATGATGCCGATCTCGAGCATCGAGCCCCATCTCGATCAGCCCCGCCGTCATTTCGACGAAGCCGCGCTCGACGAGCTGGCCTCCTCGATCGAGGCGCGCGGCTTGATCCAGCCGATCGTCGTGCGCCCGCATGGCCATCGCTACCAGATCGTCGCCGGCGAACGGCGGTGGCGCGCCGCGCAAAAGGCGCGGCTCCACGAAGTCCCGGTGATCATCCGCGAGTTCAACGATTCCGAGACGCTCGAAGTCGCGATCCTCGAGAATATCCAGCGGCAGGATCTCAATCCGATCGAAGAGGCGGAAGCCTATAAGAGGCTGATGGCGGAGTTCGGCCACACCCAGGAGGCGATCGGCAAGCTCGTCCACAAGTCGCGCAGCCATATTGCCAACCTGCTGCGGCTTCTCGACCTTCCCGACAGCGTCCGCGAGATGGTGATCACCGGCCAGCTCACCATGGGGCACGCCCGGGCTTTGATCACCGCGATCGACCCCGAGGGGCTCGCCCAGGAGGTCGTGGCCCGCGGCCTGTCGGTGCGCGAGGCCGAGAAAATGGCCAAGTTCGGCAAGCCGGGCCGCGAGCGCCAGCCCGGCCTCGGTTATCGCGGCGCCAGCGCCGACATCGAGGCGCTCGAGCGCCAGCTCGGCGACCTGCTCGGCCTCAAGGTCAGGATCACCCACAAGCCGGATGGTGGTTGCGTCGCACTCAACTATTCGACGCTGGATCAGCTCGACATGATCTGCCAGCGGCTGAGCGGCGAAAAGATCTGAGCAAAAGCAGGCCGGGCTCAGCGCGGCTGTAACTTAACGAGACCGTGCCGCCTGCCGGCAGATCGCGAACAATTCCTCGTCGACCGCAGCAGCGCCCAGGCCGCCCGAGGCCTTGGCCTGGCGTTCCGCCTCGACCAGACGCTCGATGCTCTTCGCCAGCAACGGCGATCGCCAGCGCGACAATTGTTGAGAGATAGAAGTTTTCTCTTTCCAGAACAATGACTTGCCTTGTGACGCCATGACTGCTTCGACGCTGTTGCCGCGTTCTACCTCGGCGCGGAGCCGGGCGAGCAAAGTCATTCGGCGCAGGACGGCGCGGATCAGGGGGATGCCCTCTATGCCCTCGCTGGACAGGCGTAGCAGCTCGCTCTGCAGGAGCCTGGCATTGCCGGCGCCGACGCCCTCGACCAGCCGGCTGAGGTCGCCTTCGCCAGCCGCTGCACCCACAGCCTCGAGCGCCTCTTCCTCGAGCGGTTGCGGCCGTTCCGGCGCCGCGTCGAGGTAGAGGGCGAACTTGGCAAGCTCCTGGGCGAGGATGGCGCGATTGCCGCCGCACGCGTCGGCGAGCCGGCGCGCCACATCGGGGCGGACGATCAGGCCCTGATCTCGCGCGAGGTCGAGCACCAACCGTTCGGCATCCGCACCTTCGGGAGCGTAGCTGGCGAAGGCCAAGGCCGCCTCGGAGCCGAGCGCGAGCTTGAGCAGCCGCGAGCTCGGCTTGAGCGCGCCGGCGATCAGCACCACCGGATTGCCGGCCACCGGAAGCTCGAGCAGCCCCTCGACCGCGGCGACGCTGTCCTCGCCCGCCGGTTCGACGAAGATGTAGCGGGCGCCGCCGAACAAAGAGATCGATGCCGCCTCGTCGCTCAGCCTGGCCGGATCGGACTTGAGCTCCGCTCCGGTCAGCTCGACCCGTTCGGCGTCGGCGCCCGCCGCAGCCGCGACCAGCCTGGCGAGAGCGCGCGAGCCCGAATCGTCCGGACCGTAGAGCAGATAGAAACGATGGGTCGACGGGTTGCGCAGCGCGCGATCGATCTGCGCCTTGCTGGCTTTCACCTGTTCCCGCCATCGTGGGTCGCATAGACCGCGACCCGGGTCACGATCTGATCGGCAATGGTCTCGGCCAGCCGCTCGAGCGCCGTCTGCTCGGCCGCGACGGTCGCATATTCGGAGCTGACCACGTCGATTCCGACATCCGAGCCAGCCGTCGCGTCCAGCAGGACGGTGCCCTTGGAGGCGTCGACCAGCTGGTAGCGGGCGCGCAAGGTACGCCGCTCGCGAGTCACCGCGTCGTCGGCCCGGATGCCGAAGCCGGTAATGTCGTCGTCCAGCTTCACCTCGAGCCGATAGGGATGAGCCTCGCCCGGCTTGGCGCCGAGCCGGTCCTGAAGCTTGGTGCGCACCAGCCAGCCGGCGCGGCCCCCGATCGGACCGACCTCGATCGTGCTCAAGGTCCGCGCCACCGGCCCTGCGCTGCCCCCGGCGTAGAGCGGGCGCAGGCCGCAGCCCGAGAGCGCAACCAGCAGGGCGAGGGCGGCGAGATGCTTCATGCGACCAGGTTCACCAGGCGATCGGGAACCACGATCACCTTGCGCGGCGGCTTTCCGTCGAGCACCCGAACGATCTTGTCGGACGCCAGGGCCATAGCTTCGAGCGTCTCGCGCGAGCTGCCCTTGGGCGCGGTCAGCGTGTCGCGAAGCTTGCCGTTGACCTGCACTGCGATGGTCACCTCGTCCTCGACCAGGAGGGCAGGATCGGCTTCGGGCCAAACGGCGTCGGCGATCAGGCCCTCGCGTCCGAGCTCCGCCCAGGCCTGTTCGGCGAGATGGGGGACCATCGGCGAGACCAGCAGGACAAGCGCGTCGATCGCGGCGGAGCGCGAGGGGGAGGGCGCCGCCTTCTCGATCGCATTGGCGAGCTCGTAGACATTGGCGACCGCCTTGTTGAAGGCGAGCGCTTCGATATTCTCGCCGACCGCTGCGATCGTCCGGTGGAGCTTGCGGTTCAGCACCGGGTCCGGCTCGGCGGCGAGCCAGCTCGAATCGCCCTGCTCGGCGCGCTCGGATGCGAGCCGCCACAGGCGTCGGACGAAGCGCCAGCTGCCCTCGATCCCGGCCTCGCTCCAGGCGAGGTCGCGCTCGGGGGGACTGTCGGAGAGCATGAACCAGCGCACCGCATCGGCGCCATATTGGTCGACGATCGGCTCGGGATCGACCGTGTTGCGCTTCGATTTGGACATCTTCTCGATACGGCCGGATTCGACCGGCTCCCCGGTCGCGGCGACGATCAGATTGCCGTCCCTCTTCTCGACCTCGTCCGGGCTCAGCCAGCGGCCGTCGGGCGTGCGATAGGTTTCGTGGGTCACCATCCCCTGGGTGAACAGCCCGGTAAAGGGCTCGGCGACGTCGAGCAGCCCGACATGCCGCAGCGCGCGGGTCCAGAACCGCGCATAGAGGAGATGCAGGATCGCATGCTCGACGCCGCCGATATACTGGCCGACCGGCAGCCAGCTCTCGGCGACCCTGCGATCGAACGGGCGATCCTTGGGCTGGCTGGCAAAGCGGATGAAATACCAGGATGAATCGGCAAAGGTGTCGAGCGTGTCGGTTTCGCGCCGCG
>JAQGLD010000159.1 GCA_028293055.1 Alphaproteobacteria bacterium | reverse complement strand
CGATCTCGATCCTCCCGTCGTGCCGGCCGGCCGGCGCCGCGCGCAAACCGCGCTCAAATGGAGTGGCATCGCGCTCGCGGGCCTGCTCCTGCTGGTCGCAGCGGGATTCGCCTGGATCAACAGCGATTTCGGACGGCGCTTCGTCGTCAGCCAGATCAACAAGATGGAGATGGCGTCCGGCCTCGACATCAAGGTCGGCAGGATCGAGGGCTCGGTCTTCGGAAAGCTCAGGATCTACGATCTCCGCCTCGCCGATCCGAAGGGCCAGTTCTTCGCCGCGCGCGAAGCGGACATGGACTGGCGCCCGTTCGCTTATCTGGGCAAGCATATCGACATTCGCGGGCTGACCGTTCCGGCCGCGCACCTGTGGCGGCTGCCGCAGCTCAAGGCGAGCGGCGATCCCAATGCCCCGATGCTGCCCGACATCGACATCGACATCGGCCGGCTCAAGGTCGACCGGCTGATCGTCGATCCGCCGGTCACCGGCTACCGCCATCTGCTTTCGCTCGACGGATCCGCGAAGATCGCGGACGGCCGTGCCCAGGTCGCGCTGGACGCGAAGGCGATTGCGGGTCCCGGCCTGCCCGGCGGCGACCGGCTCGTCCTGCGTCTCGACGCGGTGCCGGAGCAGAATCGGCTCGGCCTCGCCATGCGGGTGCGCGCTCCGGCCGACGGCTTCGTCGCCAAGCTCGCCGGCCTCGCTTCGCCGCTCGACGCCGCGATCAACGGCAGCGGCAGCTGGACGAAGTGGGACGGCCGCGCTCGGGCGACGCTCGGCGGCAAGGCCTTCGCCAATCTCGATGTCGGCGCACGCAACGGCACGTTCACCGTCACCGGCCCGATCCAGCCCGGACTGATGATGGCCCAAGGCGTCGCGACCCGGCTGCTCGCGCCTTATGTCCGGGTCAATCTCGTCACGACGTTGGACAAGCGCCGCGCCGATACCCGACTCCAGCTCAGCTCGCAGGCGATGGCGATCGCCGCCGACGGAATGGTAGATCTCGGCCGCAACCGGTTCGAGAACATGAAGGTCGCGGTCCGCCTGTCGCAGCCCGGCGCGATCGCGCCCAGGCTCAGCGCGAACGGACTCCGCATCGCCGCGGTGCTCGACGGCGCCTTCCGCACTCCGGTCGTCGCCTACGATGTCAGCGCCGCCTCGCTCGGCTTCAACGGCACGAATGTCGAAGGCCTGCAGGCGCGCGGCAAGGCGCGGATCGACACGGACCGGATCGCGATCCCGGTGGTCGCCCATGCCCGGCGGATCACCGGCCTCAATCCGGCGTTCGGCGGCCTGCTGACCAATGTCTCGCTCGCGGGGACGTTCGCGATGAGCGGCCCGCGCATCGTTTCGGACGATCTCAAGATCCGGTCCGACAAGCTCAGTGCCACTGCGGTGGTCGTGGCCGATCTCCAGCGCGGCCTCTACCAGGGTGGAATCCAGGGCAGGGTGAACAATTATCTGGTCGAGGGGATCGGCCTGCTCGACCTTTCGACCCATGTCGATGTGGTCACCACCCCGGCGGGCTTCGGGCTCAAGGGCCATGTCGCGATCAAAACCCGGCGGATCGACAATGCCAGCGCGCGCACCTATCTCGGCGGCAACGCCACCGTCGCCGCCGACATAGCGATGAGTCCGCAGGGTGTGATCCGGGTCGACAATCTTCGGCTCAACTCGCCACTGATGCGGATTACTTCGGGAACCGGATCCTATTGGCCGGACGGTCGAATCGCCTTCCGCGGCGCCGCGGTGTCGCAGGCTTATGGCCCGCTCGCGGTGATCGTCGGAGGCACCACCACGCGGCCGCTCGTCCAGCTTCGCGCCGCCAGCCCAGGCTTCGGAATCGGCCTTCGCGACGTGGCCGCGACGATCAAGGCGACCGCCAATGGCTATGCCATCCAGGCCACGGGTCAGTCGCAATATGGTCCCTTCTCGGCCGACGTGACTATCCTGTCCGGCCGGGGTCCGCTGACCATCGACATCCACCGCCTGCTGTTCGCCGGGATCAGCTTCACCGGCCGCGTGGCGAAGAGCGCCGCCGGGCCGTTCGTCGGCACGCTGACCCTCGCCGGGCAGGGCCTCGACGGGACCATCCGGCTCGGCGCCGAGGGCCGCTACCAGCGCGCCGACGTCGATGCGACGGCGAACGGAGCCCAGATTCCGGGCGCGACCCCGATCCTGATCCAGCGCGGAATCATCCAGGGGAGCGCCATCCTCTATCCGGATGCGCCGCATATCGTCGGCGACGCCCAGCTCGCCGGGGTACGCGCCAGCAATTTCTCGATCGCCCGCGCCCGCGCACGGATCGATTATCGCGGCGGCCAGGGCAGCGCCCAGCTCTTCGCCGAGGGCAATAGCGGAGTTCCCTTCCGGGTCGCGGTCAATGCTGGGCTGACTCCCAGCCTGATCCGCGCCGCGCTTCAGGGCGAGGTCAACGGCATCCCGATCCGGGTCCAGCCGCCGGCGGAGATTCGCAAGGTCGCCGGCGGATGGGAGCTCGCGCCAGCCCAGCTCGTCCTCCCGCAAGGCGTTCTCCAGCTTTCGGGCCGCTACGCCAATGGCACGAGCGTCCAGGCCCGGATGCAGAATTTCGACATTTCGATCGTGAATGCTTTCGCTCCGGGCATGGGCCTGTCGGGCAAGGCCAGCGGTTCGATCGACTTCGCCCAGCCCGGAGGCGCTACGGTTCCGCAGGCCGAGGCGCGGCTCAGCATCGCCGGCTTCTCGCGCACCGGAATCGCGGTGCGCTCGCCGCCCGTCGACCTGGCCTTGCTCGGCACGTTGAGCCCCGAAGGTGGCGCGCTCAACGCAGCGATCCGCCGCGGCGGCGCCCTGATCGGTCGGGCCCAGGCCCGGCTGCAGCCGATCGCCGCGACCGGCGGAAGCTGGATGAGCCGTCTCGAGGCCTCGCCTCTGTCGGGTGGAATCCGCTATGTTGGTCCGGCCGAAGTTTTGTGGTCGTTGAGCGGGATGGCCAGCGAGCAATTGTCCGGGCCGATCGGAATCGCCGCCGATTTCGGTGGACGGGTCGATAATCCGACGATCACCGGAGTGCTCAAGGCGAATGCCCTCAGCTTCGTCGACGAGACCTACGGTACCAGGATCAACGCGCTCGCGCTGCAGGGCCGGTTCACCAACTCGACCCTCGAGATCACTCAGCTGAGTGGTCGCGCCGGCAAGGGCACGATCACCGGCCACGGCAGCGTCGGCTTCGCCTCGGCCGCCGGCTATCCGATCGATGTCAGGCTCGATTTCCAGAATGCCCAGCTCGCCCACAGCGACAGCCTGGGCGCCACCGTCACCGGCAACGTCGCGATCACCAACAGCCGCGCAAACGGCGCCTTGGTCGCCGGCGACCTCCAGCTCGCCGAGGCGCGCTACGAGATCGTCCGCCAGGGCGCTTCCGAGATCATCGATCTCGCCGGGGTCCGCCGCAAGGGCGAGCCGCTTCCCGATCCCGCCGCACGGGCACAGACCCCCGACAACGCGGTACCGAGCCTCTGGAAGCTCGACCTGCGGATACGCGCCCCCAACCAGGTGTTCGTTGCCGGCATGGGGCTCGAGTCCGAATGGTCCGCAGACCTGCGGGTCCAGGGTACGTCGAAGACTCCGTCGATCGTCGGCCGCGCTTCGCTGGTCCGCGGCACCTACAGCTTCAGCGGCCGCCGCTTCGATCTCAGCACCGGCGAGATCGCCTTCGACGGATCGCGCCCGCCCAATCCGACGATCCAGATCGCGGCGAGCGCGGACATCAGCGACACCACGGTGACGATCAATGTCAGCGGCACCGCGACCAATCCGCAGATCGTGTTCAGTTCGTCGCCCTCGCTGCCCCAGGACGAGATCCTGGCCAGGATCCTGTTCGGAGGGTCGATCACCCAGCTTTCCGCGATCCAGGCGGTGCAGCTCGCATCCTCGCTCAACTCGCTGCGCGGCGGCGGCGGCGGGCTCAATCCGCTCGGCAAGCTGCGTTCGGCGACCGGCCTCAGCCGACTGCGCCTGCTCGGCGCCGACGGCACGACCGGACGGGGCACCTCGATCGCGGCCGGCTTCTACATCAGCAACAAGGTCTATCTCGAGATCGTCACCGACGCCCGCGGCTTCACCGCGACCCAGATCGAGATCGCCCTCTCCAAGGCGCTCAGCATCCTGTCGCAAGTCAGCGCGCAGGGCGACAGCGGCAGCAATGTGAACCTGCGTTACCGCAGGCGCTATTAGCTGGGGATGTCCGGGAATTCATTTGCGCGCCGGGTGATTCACTCTAGGCCGCGGCGATGGACTGGCATCACATCAAGGATTGGCTCGAGCACGCCACCGGTCTCGACATGGATGCGCTGCACGTCCACGCCGGAGTGCTGCTCCAGCTCAGTGCCGCCATCGTGCTGCGCCGCCCGCTGCGCAGCCCTTGGCCTTGGCTGGCCGTGCTCGGGGCTGAGACGATCAACGAGATTTACGACTACACCTATGAGGTCTGGCCGGGCGCCGAGCGCCAGATTCAGCTCGCCGAGGGCATTCGCGACATGTGGAACACGATGGTGATCCCTTCGCTGCTGCTCGCGGTCACCCGCTACGCCCCGCACCTGCTGGTCGGGCGATCGGCAGCCGTCGAAGGCTCAGCCGCCGATCCGGGTTAGCCTGGCGGCGAGGCCGGGGAGGAGGGGCGCGGCGGCCAGCGTCATCATCGGCTCGCGCCCGGCGCGATGCTCGGCGGCCCAGCGCAGCGCTTCCGCGATCGCGATCGGCCGAGCGGCGCGCGACGCGAAGCCTTGCTGGTAGCGCTCCGCGCCGACTCCGCCGATCACGGCTTGCGCAGCGTCGCGACCGCTGGCCAGCGCGATGGCGATCCCGTCGCCGGCGAGCGAGGCGATCACTGCGGCCTGGTCTCCCAGCCGGTAGAGGTTCGGCTCGGTGGCTTTGGCCCGCCATCCATAAGGGACTCCGGCGATCGCGCTCCACGCGCCCGCCTCGCTCTGGTCGAGCCGTTCGCGCAGGCTCGGCAGCTCTTCCTTCAGCTCCGCGATCAGCGGATCGACGCCGCCCGCCGCCTTGAGCCGTGCCCGCGCCACCGACAGGCAGAGATTGGCGCTGCCGTCCTCCTGGAGGAGCAGGCCGCCATAGCCGCCGTCGAACAGGTGAAGCTCGATCACTCCGTCCAGCGCCCGGTTCAGCGCTGCGCTTCGGGCCAGCGGAGTGCGGATTCCAACCGGGTCGCCGCTCGTGTCCCGGCCGCGCGCGGCGCCGCGCAATTCGTGCTTGCCGGTGGCGAGCAGCAGCAGCTCCGCTTCGATCGACTCGCCTTCGTCGAGCCTCACCGACAGGCGCTCCGGGTCGGCGGCCTTGACCGTCCGGCCGCGCAGGATGTCCGCGCCTGCGCTCGCGGCGCCGCGCAGCATCGCCTCGTCGAGGGTTCGGCGCGAAAGGCCGGCTGCGGCGCGCGGCAGCCTCGCCTCGACCGAATGGCGGCTCGAGACCAGGCGCAGGCGGGAGATCGGCCGGGCGCCCAGCGCCGCCGTGTCGACTCCCAGCCTGGCAAGCGCCGCGAGCGAATCCCAGCCGAGAAATCCGCCGCAGACCTTGTCGTGCGGCCCCGCGCTGCGCTCGATCAGCAGCGGCCGTCGACCGGCCTTGGCCAAAGCGATCGCGGCCGAGGATCCGGCCGGGCCGCCGCCGACGATCAGGATTTCAGCCCGGCGGGCCGGGGTCACAGGCTCTGGCGGAAGTGGAATCCCTCGGCCGCGAGGCCGGGGCCGAAGGCGAGCGCGACGCCGCGCCGCTCGCTCGGCTTGGCGAGCAATTCGGCGAGCACGAAGGGCAGGGTCGAGGAGGACATGTTGCCGTTGCGCTCGAGTACGCCGCGCGATTCGGCGAGCGCGCCCTGCGGAAGCTCGAGCGAATGCTCGACCGCGTCGAGGATCGAGCGGCCGCCGGCATGGACCGCCCAGCTGTCTATCTCGCCGATCGGAGTATCGCCGAACATTGCGTCGCGGACCAAGGGATCGGCGAGCGCCTCCGAGATTCGCCCGGGCACCTCGCCCGAAAGGTGCATGACGAAGCCCTGGTCGCCAATCTCCCAGCGGATCAGCCGGCTCGAATCGGGCAGGTTCGCCGCAAACGGGCGGAAGATGGCGAGGCCGTCCGCCTCGGCGGTGACCAGGGAGGCGGTGGCGCCGTCGCCGAACTGGAGCATTGCCAGCAACGGCTCGATCGACTGGTCGTCCTGAAGATGGAGGGTCGAAAGCTCGACCGTAACCACAAGCACCCGCGCCTCGGGCTCGGAGCGGACGAGATGGTGGGCGAGGCGAAGCGCGGAGATCGCCGCATAACAGCCCATGAAGCCGACCAGGGTCCGCTCCACATTCGCTGCAAGGCCGAGCTCGGCGGCGATGATCTGGTCGATTCCGGGCGCGACGAAGCCGGTGCAGCTCGCCACGACGAGATGGGTGACCCCTTCCAGCGAAACCTGCTCGTTCAGGCTCCGCGCGGCCTGGAGCGCCAGCCGAGGGGCCGCCTCGGCATAGACCTTCATCCGATCCCCAGTGGTCGGCGGAGCGCCGTGATAGAAGCCTCCGGGCTCGACCGGAGTGCCGCCGCCCGGCGCGTGCGGAAGCACCGACCATCGGCGGCGGATTCCGGAGCGGTCCGCCATCCGCTTGAAGACGGCGCGCATGCGCCGGTCCTCGATGCGCGATTCCGCCCAGTCGATGAAGGCCTGGTGGACCTCATGGTCGGGCACTGCCGTCCCGACGGCGTTGATGTGGGCGAGGGTCAGCGGAATCTCCTGCTTCGAAATCAAGCCGATATCAGATGTACGAACGCTGATAGAGTTCCCTTCCGAGCCGTCGGAGTTCAACCGCCGGGCTGCAAAGAGTCCATGTCGATGACAAAGCGATACTTCACGTCGCTCTTGAGCATCCGCTCATAGGCCTGGTCGATATCCTGGATCGCGATCGGCTCGATGTCCGATACGATCTGATGCTCGGCGCAGAAATCCAGCATTTCCTGGGTTTCCGCGATGCCGCCGATCAGCGAGCCGGCAAGGCTGCGCCGCTTGAAGATCAGGTTGGCGACCGACGGGGACGGGTGCGGCTCGGCCGGCACTCCGACCAGACACAAGGTCCCGTCGCGCTTGAGCAGCAGCAGGAAGGGATCGAGATCGTGCGGCGCCGCAACCGTGTTGAGGATGAAGTCGAACGTTCCGCGATGCGCCTTCATCTCCGCCTTCTCGCGCGACACGACGACCTCGTGCGCGCCGAGCGCGATCGCATCGGCCTTCTTATCCGGCGAGGTGGTGAAGGCGACGACTTCGGCGCCGAGCGCGCGGGCCAGCTTGATCCCCATGTGGCCGAGGCCGCCGATTCCGACGATTCCGACCTTCATCCCCGGGCCGACCTTCCAGTGGCGCAGCGGCGACCAGGTGGTGATTCCGGCGCACAGCAAAGGCGCGACCGCCGCGAGCTGGTTCTCGGGATGAGTGACTCGAAGCACGAAATCCTCGCGAACGACGATCGTGTCCGAATAGCCGCCATAGGTGTTTCCGCCGGTCTCCTGGGCGGGCCCGTTATAGGTGCCGGTGAAGCCGTTCTCGCAATATTGCTCGAGCCCCTGGTTGCAGGCGTCGCAATGCTTGCAGCTGTCGACCATGCAGCCGACCCCGACCGTGTCGCCCGGCTTGAAGCCGGTCACTTCCGAACCGACCTCGGTGACATGGCCGACGATTTCGTGACCCGGCACGCAGGGGTAAACGGTGCCGCCCCATTCGCTGCGCGCGGTGTGCAGGTCGGAATGGCAGACCCCGCAATGGCTGATAGCGATGACCACGTCATTGGGCCTGGGGTCGCGGCGCTCGAAGCTGAACGGTGCGAACGGGCTGGCGGCGTCGGGCACGGCGTAGCCGTGGGCGTCGAGCATTTTTGTACCTTTCGGTTGGAAACTGTCGATCGGAGATAGGCAGCCGGATCGCCGACACAAGGCAGCCAAAATGCGGTGTCGTAATCTCTCCACCTTCCCGCGGGAGAGGGGGGCCCAAGCGAAGCTTGGGGGTGAGGGTCCGTTCGCCAGCTTCGATCGGTCAATGCCCGCCGCGAAGTGGCGAATATTTCTCTTCTAAAGCCCCTCGCCCTCGACCCAGTGCGCGTTGGAAAGCCGCCGGGCGAGGTCCCAGACCTGGGCGCGGATATCGGGCACGGCATTGATCTCCCAGAAGGCGCCGCGGGTCAGCGGGCCGAGCGCGAGCAGCCGGTCGTTGGGCCTGCCGTCTGCGGCGATCGTCCGCGCCTCCTTGTCGACATCGACCCCGATGCGCTGAGCGTCGGAGCGGATCGTGCCGCGGGCGAGCAATTTGCGCAGCAGCGGCTCGGTCGTGCTCGGCAGGTCGCCCTCGGGGCCGGTACAATTGACGATGCGGGTCACTGCCACCGTCTCGAGCGAGTCCGCGCCGCGCCGCCGCCAGGTCACGTCGATCCCGTCCCCGCGCTCGTCGAACGCGACCAGCTTGCCCGCTGCGACCTCGAGCTGATCGCTGGCGATCATCGCTTGGAGCCGCGCGTCGACTTCGGGCGCGAGACGGTGCCGATGGACGTCCCACCACGGCCGCAAATGGCGCAGGAAGCGCCCTTTCTCTGCCGAGCTCGCCGCCCGCCACAAGCTCTGGGTGAACGGCCGGAGTTCGTCGACCGCGTTGCGCCAGCCAATCTCCGCCGCCCGCATCCTGACATCGCGGACCAGCGCCGACGCCTTGGTGCCCGGCCGCTCCGCACGCTTGGCGAACGGAGCCGCCGCCGCGTGCGGCCTCGGCAGCAATCCGCGCCGCGACAGGGCGAAGATCCGGCCGCGGAACCCCTTCGCCTCGAGCATGAGCACGACATCGACCATGGTCAGGCCGGTGCCGATGACCAGCACGACGTCCGATTCGGAGAGACTTTCGGCCAGCCTCGAATCCCACGGGTTGGGCCAATAGCGCCCCGGAGTCAGCCGCAGCGGATCGAGCCCTCGCGGCGAATGGGGCGGGAGATTGCCCATCGCCAGCGATGCCATGTCGGCATGGAGCTTGCGCCCGTCGGCCAGGCTGAGCACGACACCTGCCTCGTCGAGCTCGAGGTCGTTCGCGTCGGCGCGGACGATCTCCAGCCGCCCTCCCGACTCCCGCTCGGCGGCGAACAGTAGGTCCTGGAGATATTCCCCATAGGTGACTCGCGGGACGAAGGCCGCGCCGGCTTCGGCGACTCCGCGCGCCTGCAGCCAGCGGACGAAATGGTCGGGCTCGTCGGGCAAGGCGCTCATGTTCGAGGCTCGGACATTGAGCAGATGGGTCTCGTGCGCCGAGCCGTAGGCCAGGCCGAGGCCCGGCCCGGCATTGCGCTCGACCAGGGTCACCTTGGGTCCAGCGTGACGAAGCATGTTGATCGCGTGGAGCGAGCCGGAGAAGCCGCCGCCGACGATGAGGATATGATCGACCAGGATTGCCTCCGGCTGGTTCGGCCGCTGCCGGCCGCTTGCTGTACCGTCAGTGGCCGTTCGCCACGCCGAGGGCAAGGCCGGCCCGCACCCGGCCCGGCCGGACGCATCGCGGTGGACAGCGCGGCCGGACTCTGGTTGAATCGGCGCTCGCAGGGAGACGAAGAGGAAGACGATGACCACGCCGAGCCTGATCCAGTCGAGCCGAAGCCACCTCGCCGAGGCCGGCATGGACTATCTCGGCCACCTCGGCCGTGCCAGCCGCATCGGCGGCAGGCTCCTCGTCGCCGGTGGCGCCTGCCTCGTCCACGGCCTGCTCCCCGGCCTGTTCACGACCAAGGCGAGCCGCACCGTGATCAAGCTTCACGAGGAAATTTCGAGCGCCCATGCGCCTGGCGCGACCGAGCGCATGTGGCTGGAGTTCGAGATCTAGGGACTTCTCTCCTCCCCCATGAAGGGGGAGGGGGCTTCGCATCCAATCCTTACCGCCCGAGAGCTGACCTTCCGTAAGCTGAACCAGGTTCAGCATGACGATGCTTAGCGGACCGAGTCCGCGTCGAGGTCCACCTCCATCTCGCGCGGCCAGAAGCGCAGTTCGGCGCATTGGCCGACGAAGGCCTTGGCGTCCTTCGCCTTCGCGAGCGCGACGAAGCCGGCGTCGAGATCGGGCGGAACCCGGGATTCGGCGAACAGGGTCGTCGCCGCATCGCTATAGCCGATATATTTGCAATGGCCGTAGGCGTCCGAGACGAAGTCCTTCGACGCCGCATCTCGGGCGAGCAGGGCTGCGCCGTCGGCCGAGGGCAGGATCGCGACCGCGTCGTAAAGCACCGAGGGCCCCCCGTCGATCTTCTGCCTGGCGGCAACCGCGGTGCCGTCGTCGAGCACGACTCCGCCGATCTTCGGGGCGATCACTTCCCAGACCGCGCCCTCCGCCTTGAGCGCCTTGGTCAGAGCATTGAACAGCTCCGCGCTGGAGCCGTCGGTGAGCAGGATTCCCATCTTGCGGCCCTTGAAGGAATCGGGGCCGTTGGCGAGGATGCTGAGCTTGGCCGAGGGCGGCAGATCGAGGGTCGGCCGGGCCGCGGCCGCGGCCTGCGGCACAGCCATGCCGAGCCCGTCTGCCACCGTAGCCGCGAGGTCTGCGTCGATATTGGCCAAATGCGACACCGCCCGGGCGCGAATATCGACCCGCTCGACCTTGCTCAGCTCGAACACCAGGGCGTCGCCGATATGCTTCTGCTCGATCCTGGTCTGGCTGAGGTAGAACATCCGCGCCTGGCTGTAATGGTCTGCGAACGTCTCGGAACGGATCCGCTCCTTGCGGCCGTCGAGCGGCGCTGCGTAGCTCGAATGGCCGAGCTCCGGATTCTCGCGCGGCCCGGCATTGGCGCCCCAGCTGTTTGGCTCGTAATTGACCCGCCCCTTGGGGTTGGTCATCGCCATGTGGCCGTCCTGCTGGAAGTTCATCACCGGGCAGCGCGGCGCGTTGATCGGAATGTGGGTGAAATTCGGCCCTCCGAGGCGCTTCAGCTGGGTGTCGAGATAGGAGAAGTTGCGCCCGGCGAGCAAAGGATCCTCGCTGAAGTCGATCCCAGGCGGGACATTCTGGGTGCAGAAGGCGACCTGCTCGGTCTCCGCGAAGAAATTGTCGACATTGCGGTCGAGCACCAGGCGGCCGACGATCCGCACCGGGACGACTTCCTCTGGAATCAGCTTGGTCGCGTCGAGATGGTCGAAGTCGAGCTTCGACGCGATCTCGTCGTCGAACAATTGCACGCCGAGCTGCCATTCCGGGAAGTCGCCGGACTCGATCGCCTCCCAAAGGTCGCGGCGGTGAAAGTCGGGATCGGCGCCGCTGATCTTGACCGCCTCGTTCCAGAGCACCGACTGCAGGCCTTGCTTGGGCTTCCAGTGGAACTTGACGAAGGTCGATTTGCCCTCGGCGTCGAGCAGCCGGAAACTGTGCACTCCGAACCCTTCCATCGTCCGGAACGAACGTGGGAGGGTGCGGTCGGACATGATCCACATGATCATGTGCCACGCCTCGGGGCTCAGGCTGACGAAGTCCCAGAAATTGTCGTGCGCAGTCTGCGCCTGCGGGAAGGCGCGGTCGGGCTCTTCCTTGACGGCATGGACGAGATCGGGAAATTTGATCGCGTCCTGGATGAAGAAGACCGGGATGTTGTTGCCGACCAGATCCCAATTGCCCTCGCGGGTGTAGAATTTGGTGGCGAAACCCCGCACGTCGCGGGCGAGGTCGCGCGATCCGGCGCGGCCGGCGACGGTCGAGAATCGGACGAACACCTCGGTCTTGCGGCCGACCGCGGTCAGCACATCGGCGCGTGTATAGTCCGCGAGCGAGTCGGTCAGCTCGAAGAAGCCGTGGGCGCCATAGCCGCGGGCGTGGACGACACGCTCCGGGATCCGCTCGTGGTCGAAATGGAAGATCTTCTCGCGAAGCTGAAAGTCCTCGAGCAGGGTCGGTCCCCGCTTGCCGGCGCGAAGGCTGTTCTGGCCGTCGGAAACCGGAACGCCCTGCTGGCTGGTCATCGTCAGATTGCGGTCGGTGGTGCTCTGGTGGGTCTCGCCGCCATTGCCCTGCGGCTCGTCATAATGGGTCGGAAGGTCGGAGCCGGACGGCAGGTCTGCCGAAACCTTTGCCGGGGTCTCGCCCTTGACCTTGCCTGAATCGCCCTTGCGGCTCTTGCTTACCATGTTCTTTCCTTCGCTAG
>JAQGLD010000152.1 GCA_028293055.1 Alphaproteobacteria bacterium | reverse complement strand
CATCGGGGCCGACCAGGAAACGGGCATGGACGATGCCGCCGTCGAAACGGCCCTGGACGGTGACTGCCTGGCCGGCGGCGAGCCGTGCCGCGGCTTCGCCGCGCGGACCGATGTCGACGAGGGTCCGGCCGCTTCCATCGGCGAGGACGAACTGGTGGCCATAGGTCTCGGCGATGCGACCGCGGACGGTGACCACCGGCTCGCCGAGCCACGGCCGGGACGCGGCGGCGAGCGAGCCGATCGGGACCGGAGCCCCCGGCGCCATTGCCACCACCGGCCGGGTGGACACTGCGGCACCGGCGCCGAGCGCTCCACCGGCGGCGAGCAAGGCGGCCCCGGCAAGCGCGAGGCCCGGCCCGGAGCGTAGTTTGTCTGCGAATCTGGTCATGAGTGACTCCTTTCGCCGCTCTCTCTAGCCGGGCGCGGCCATCGCCCACTGAACCGTTCCGTTCAGACTGGGTTTGGCCAATACGCCTATCGCCAGGGCAGAAAGGCGGCCGATGAGGATATTGCTGGTCGAGGACGACCCCCAGCTCGCGGAGGAGCTCTGCCACGCGCTTCGCGCCGAGAATTTCGCGGTCGACCTTGCGGTCAATGGCGAGGACGGCGCGCATCTCGGCGACACCGAGCTGTACGACGCCGCCCTGCTCGACCTCGGCCTGCCGAGCAAGGACGGCCTGACGATCCTCCAGGAATGGCGGGCGGCCGGGCGGACCCTGCCGGTGCTGATCCTCACCGCTCGCGACGGCTGGTCGGAGAAGGTCGCCGGTTTCAAGGCCGGCGCCGACGATTATCTGACCAAGCCGTTCCGGGTCCAGGAAGTGGTGATGCGGCTGCGCGCCTTGGTCCGCAGATCGACGGGCAATGCCGCGGCGCGGATCGCCTGCGGAACTTTGGTCTACGACGCTCAGATCGGCCATTTCGAGCTGGACGGGCTGCCGCTGCGCTTGACCGCTTTCGAATGGCGGGTGCTTTCTACCCTGATGCTGCGCAAGGAGAAGGTGATCGAGCGAACCGAGCTGCTCGAGCGAGTCTATGAATATGATTCCGATGCGGATTCCAATTCGCTCGAGGTCATTGTGGGCCGGCTCCGCCGCAAGATCGGCGCGGCGATGATCGAGACGGTGCGCGGCCGCGGCTATCGGCTGACCTGCGCCGCCGCATGATAGACCGGCTCTCGCTCCATGCCCGGCTGCTGCTTGTCGCAGCGGTCACCGGGCTCGCCGCTTTGGCCTTCGCGGCATTCGGGATCGGCCAGATCCTCGAAGGATTCGTGATGCGCGGGGTCGACGAGCGGCTCGACACCCAGATCGCGATCCTCGCCCGAGCGGTCACGCCCGACGGCCGCCTCGACATGAAGCGGGTGGTCGAGCTTCCCGGATTCGCGGACTCGCGGCTGGGATGGGGCTGGCGGGTCCGCGGGCCGGGCGGCGAGTGGAGCGGCGGGGCGCCGGTTCCGACACTGGTTCTCGGTCGGCCGCACCATCGCGACGGAGCCCCGCGCCCGGGCGAGGCCCATGGCCAACCCACCGGGCGGTTGCACGGGCGCGAGATCGACCTCGCGACCCCGGCCGGGACCGTCGAGATCAGCGCTGCCGCGCCGCGGCGGATCATCGACCGGCCGCTGCGCGCCGCGATGGGCCCGTTGCTGCTGTCGCTCGGCCTGCTCGCCCTCGGCCTCGCGGTCGCGACCTGGCTTCAGCTGCGCCTCGGACTGCGACCGCTGAGGACGCTGCGCTTGGCGGTGGCCGAAGTCCGGACCGGCGGGTCGGACAGGCTGCCGGTCGACCAGCCGGCCGAGCTGAAGCCGCTGGTCGACGAGGTCAACGGACTGATCGACCAGAATCGCGCCGGGCTCGAACATGCCCGCCGCCACCTTTCCAACCTCGCCCACGGCCTCAAGACTCCGCTGGCGACGCTCTCGATGAGGCTTGAGCGCGAGGAGGCGCCGGCCGAGACCCGGGCGCTGGCCGACCAGCTGGGCGAGCGCATCGCCCACCATCTGCGCCGTGCGCGTAGCGGGGCGTCGGCCGGCGGTCAGCGGGCTCGAACGCCGGTGTCGGAGGTCGCCGCCGACCTCGTCGGAGCGGTCGGCCGGGTCCATGCCGATCGGGCAATCGACTTCGACCTGCGGATCGATCCGTCGCTCTGGGCTGCGGTCGACCGCCAGGATCTCGACGAGATGCTCGGCAATTTGCTCGACAATTCGGCCCGGCACGCCGGCCGCCAAGTGCGGGTCTCCGCGGGTCCCGACGGCGCAGGACTGCGGATCGACGTGGAGGATGACGGCAGCGGGATGAGCGAGGCCGAGCAGGCGCGCGCGCTGCGGCCCGGCGAGCGACTCGACGAGAGCGGAATCGGCTACGGCTTCGGGCTGAGTATCGTGCAGGAGGTCTCCCAGCTATATGGAGGCGGCCTGGAGCTGGGCCGCTCCGAGGGTCTCGGCGGCCTGCTTGCGGTGCTGAGACTGCCACGGCGGGCCTGAAGCGGCTCGCCCGTGCCGGGTCAGTTCCCCCGGAAGCGCCTGCCGAAGGCGGTCCGCCGGTCGCGTCCGCCGCCGCGCCGGTCCCTGCCCCTCAGGAAGGCGGGAAGCGGGCCTCGGCGGGTGCGACGGTCGGCACCCGCGCGCCGGTCGCCGCCGGCCTCGCGCTGATCTCCGGCGGGAGCGGAAGGATTGTCGCCGCCCCGGCCCATCTCGGCTGGCCAGACGATCCGCATGCCCTTGGGGGGGGTCCGCCACGCGCCCTTGATCTCGACCAGGCCGGTGCCGCACCGCGCGCAGCGCGCGAAGCTGTAACCGCGATTGTGGAAGATCCGATCGCTTGGGCAATGGCCCTTGAAGCTGCACATCAAGCTCGGCACTCGCCTACTCCCGGCGTCCGCGAAAGCCGGAATCCTATCTTGAAAGCCTTGCGGTCGGGTTAACCAGCACGGGCTGCACAGCGGCCCTGAAAGCGGTTATAGCCCCCCGTCCTGGGTTTGGCTGGCGGAGCGCGATGGCATTCAAAGTGGTGTGGATGAAGGGGCCCCTGGTGCTCGGCAACATGGCGTTCGAGGCGCTGAGCGAGGCCGTGCGCCACGCCGAGGACCAGCTTGTCGAGATGCAGGCCAATTTCGGAATCACCGCGGTCAAGATCGTCGACGAACGCGGAACGCCGGTCTATCTGAAGGCGACCAGCCGGTCGTAACGCGCGATTCTACAGCCCCTTGCGGCCGAAGCCGCCGGGCCGCCTGACCGGGAAGGCGGGCGGAGACGGATCGGCGAGACCCACGATCCGGCGGATGTCCGGCGATGCATTCACCACGGTCGAACGCAGGGCTTCGTCGACCGCAGGGCTTTCCGGCGGCGACACCGGGCTCACGGCCGGGCCGGGCCTGGCCGGCATCGGCTCCACCGCGTGTGCCAATGCCTCTGGCGGAACGCCCAGCCCGTCGGCGACCTTTATGTCCTCGCCGCCGACCACCAGCTTCAGCGCGCGGGTCAGATCCTCGATTCCCAGCCAGTTGCCGCCCG